>JANPNB010000342.1:0-4432 GCA_031427275.1 Alphaproteobacteria bacterium
AAATAGCCACGCCCCACGCAAAGACGTCCGAACATCACCCGCACCAAACAACCTTCCGACCCTCCTAAGGATCAGAACGTTGAATCAGCTACCCAAGCTAAAGGGAATCACTTCCGTGCATCCGGTAGCCCAGCGGGGGAGGAATTAGAGTACCAAATGCGCCCCCTCTGGGGGAGCTGGCGCGAAGCGCCTGAGGGGGTTGAAGGGCGCAGGCCGTTGGACTGCAACCCCCTCCACCGCTTCGCGGTCCCCCTCCCCCAAATCGGGCTACGCGCTGGGGGAGGATTTAGAGCTATTCCGCCGCGATGCTGATCGCCGCCGCCGAGCGATCCTTGAAGTTGATCTCTTGCAGGTACTTGATGCCCTCTTCGGCGATGTCGTCGCCGATCATCTTGTCGCCCTCGGCCTTGAGCTCGTCCATGTCCACATAGGTGGCATAGAAGGCCCGGGTCCGCTCGGTGATCAGGCCCGAATTGTGCAGGGTCTTGATCAAGACCCGGAAGATGTTGGTCTGGCTCTTCAGGCGCTCACGACGGCGATCATCATTCTGGATCAGCTTGACCATCTCCTCACGCACCTTGAGCGGATCGAGGCCAAACTGCTCATAGACGCCGGCCATCTGGTTGGGTGAGCCCAGATTAAACAGCAGCGACTGGAAGCAATGGGCGGCCCAGTCCTCCACCATGTTGCGCTCATCGGGCGTCATCTTCGGGATGGTGCGGTCAGCCCATATCTTGCCGAACTTGTGGTGGAAGGCCTCATCGGTCATCACCAGTTGGAACAGCTTCTTGGCCAGCGGGTCGCGGTTATATTGATAGCCTGCGGCGAACGCCCCCATGGCTAGGCCCTCGACCAGCATCTGCATGCCGATGATCTTCTTATAGACCTCCGGAGCCTCGATGATGTCGACCAACAATTGCTTCAGCACCTCGCCGCACGGACGCGGGCGACCCCAGCGGGCCTTGATATATTTGGCAAAAGCCGTGACGTGGCGGGCCTCTTCGCGGGTCTGGTTGGCAGCATATTCCTGCGCGCCTTGATCCAGCAGCACGTGGCACAGGCTGGCGGACAAGTTCAGCGCGCCCTGCTCGCCGTGCAGGATGGAAGAGAAGTTCCACAGCGTCATCTCATTGATAAACGCCGCCTTCTGGCCAGTCTTCTCCAGATGATCGCGCACATAGGGAATGCCCAGTGACATGATCTGATCGTCGGGTTGGAGGGCGTCGTTCGCCATGTCCCACGGCTCATCGAAATCGATGTATTTCTTGTCGAGCGGATCCCAGAAATGGTCATGGGTGGCCGAGATGATCTTGTCGAAGGCTGTGGAGCGCGCGTTGTAACGATCCAGCGCCAGCATGGACTCAAAGTCGTCTGGTGCCACCGCGTCATACATGACGTCCTTGGTGATGTTGCCGTCGGCCATTGTCGGTTCCTCCCGTTCAGCAACGGCAAGCTGAACCCGCGAACAGCGTTTGGATAGTCCCTACCGCCGCCGGAACAAAACCTCCAAACCCTGGATCACATCTTCCATCAGCCGTCCGTCAATATCGGTCGGATCGGCCAAGGTCATCGACGCCGCCCCGTGCCCGCAAGCCCACACAGCCAAGGCCACCTTATGCACCTGCTCCGGGTCTCGGTCGCTTTGGCTAGGGGCTGAATTGATGGCAGCCTCCAATTCCTCGAACGCGCGTTTGCGCGCGGCGTCGACCTCAGGCTCAGCCAGGATCAGAGGATCGAACATTAGAGTGTAGAGCGCCGGCTGGTCCCGGGCGAAACCGAAATAGGCCAAAGCCGTGGCCCGGATCGGCGTGGGCTGCGCGGCGGCCCCAACCCGCAATGCCGCCTCAAGCTCTCGAAACCCCTCGGCAGCCAATCCGGCCAGCAGAACCTGCTTGGACGCATAGTGATGATAGACCGACCCCGCAGCGATCCCTGCCCGCGCCGCCAAAGCTCGCAGGCTGAGCTGGCCGATGCCCACCGTTTCCAGCAGAAACCGCGCCTCCTCCATCAGTTGGGCACGCAGATTGCCCACGTGATAGGCGCGCCGCCGGGGAAGCCTGGCCCAGGCCATCAGGTCTCGCACCGGTTCTGATCAAGAGACATCTGCCGCTCCACACATTTCACCATTCTTCCATGCCCACCGCAAAAGTCGAGGCTCGCGCGGCCTCTTGCTCCATCAGCCGACCTCCTTGATTGTGGGGCGTGACCCAAACTCAACTCATCATCGACTGTGACCCCGGCGTTGACGACGCCATCGCGCTGTTCCTGGCCTTCGGGGCGCGGGAGAAACTAGATATTCTCGGCATCACCACAGTGGCGGGTAATGTGGGGGGAGCGCTCACCGCTCGAAACGCCTGTCTGCTGCGACAGATTGCTGGGCGGGAGGATGTCCCCGTCATTGCCGGATGCGACCGCCCCATGGTTTGCCCACCAGTCGATGCTGGCCATTTCCATGGACTGAGCGGACTGGGCAACCTTCCGATCTTCGAGCCTGATCTCGGCTGTGCGCCCGGTCACGCCATCGACTTCCTCATTCAGGCACTGATGGACCGCCCCGCCGGTAGCGTCAGCCTAGCCGTCACCGGACCGATGACCAACCTGGCCATGGCCATGGTCCGCGAGCCCGCGATCATCGCTCGCCTCGGCCCTGTCGTCGCCATGGGCGGGGCGCGGCGAGAGGGCGGCAACATCACCGCGTCCGCCGAATACAACATCTTTGCCGACCCGCATGCGGCTCAGGTGGTCGCCACCTCCGGCTGCGAGCTGATCATGATGGGTCTGGACGTCACCCACCAAGTTCGCGCCACCCCAGAGCGGATCAATCACCTTCGCGTCATTGACGGACCCATGGCCCGCGCCGCCGTAAACCTGCTCGACTTCGCCACCACCACCGAGGCCGCACTTGGCACAGGCGGAGCCCCACCTCAACACGACCCCTGCACTATCGCTTACCTCCTAGATCCCACCCTGTTCACTACCGTTCCCTGCCACCTCCAGGTCGAAACCTCGTCGCCCCTGACCCTTGGCCACACCGCTGTTGAGTTCCGAGACCCTGGATCATCGCGCATCCGCTGGGCCACCGCCGCCGATCACCAAGGGATCTTCGACCTGATCACCCGGTCGCTCTCATGACGACTCGGATCACCGTTCTGGGCTCGATCAATCTGGATTTAGTGGCCACGGCCGAGACCCTGCCCAGTCCTGGCGAGACCGTGATCAACGCCGTTCTGTCGCGTCACCCCGGCGGCAAGGGAGCCAATCAAGCCCTTGCCGCACAACGGCTTGGGGCCCTGGTAACCCTGATCGGACGGGTCGGCGCTGATGCCTTTGCTGACGAAGCCATGGCCTTGCTACGGGCCGAAGGCGTGGACTTAAGCCAAGTCACCGTCGACCCCCTCCAGCCGACCGCAGTCGCCCTAATTGCAGTCTCTCAGTCAGGCGAAAACCAGATCGTCGTAGCCTCGGGTGCTAACGGCACTCTGTCTCCCGACCTGTTGCCTGCCCCGATCACCGAGCCGCTGATCTGCCAGTTGGAAATGCCCATCGAGACGGTCATCAAGGCTGCACTCTCGGCCACCGGCTTTGTTTGCCTAAACCTCGCCCCGGCCCTGCCCGTCCCCGACGCTCTCCTGGCCCGCGCCGATCTGATCGTGGTCAATGAGGGCGAGGCAGCCGTCTACGGTGATCGCATACACCAAGCCCACGGCCTGGTGGCGATTACTTGGGGCGCGCGTGGTGCCGGGCTCTATCGGCAAGGCGTCTTGGTCGCCGAGGCCCAGCCGCCTGCCATCCAGGTCGTCGATTCGACCGGGGCCGGCGACAGTTTCGTCGCCGCGCTAACGCTTGCCCTGATTGAGGGACAAGCCCTTGAAATCGCTTTGAAATTCGCCTGCACAACCGGCGCGCTTGCGACCACTAAACTGGGGGCCAAAACCTCTCTGCCCCTTCGGGCTGAAGTCGAAACAGTCCTAAATCAATCGGCAGAATAGTCGGCCAATACCCGCCCACCCGGCGCAACGAGCTGGCCTTTGGGCCGCGCACCCCCGCCCCGCGCCTGAAGCCGTACGGTCTTGCAGTGACCCGGTGCCAAGTGGAACCAGTCGTCATCAGGACGATAGCCCGGGTCGGCAAGATGGACCGACTGGATCAATCGGTCCGTTTTCAGAGCGAGCACCCAGCCCCGGTCGTCCTGGGAGAGGCTCGCATCCACCACTGCCGCGCCATCACCAAGGTCTCGGCCCACCGGAAAATGGAAGGCCTCCGACACCACTTGACCTGCACCGTCCCGAAGCCTGACCACGGTCACATCATGCCCCGGCGGCCCAAATCGATAGGCGTAGGTTATGTCAAAGAACCGACCGATCAGCTCAAACGCGGAGACTTGCTGAACGCTGCGCGCGGGCAAGGTTAGGGTACGCCTGACGGAGACAAC
>JANPNB010000343.1:0-6317 GCA_031427275.1 Alphaproteobacteria bacterium
GGGCAAGCGACCGGTGGCACGCCTTGCAGAATGGTTCGACGCCTACAAGCCTCGGCGTCCAGTGCGCGGCCCTGGTGCTGCAGCCCGGCGCCACCCAGCCGCACCAGCGCATGCAGGCTGGAGCTGCCGGCACCAAAGCGCTTGATCACACGAACAATGACACGCCAATCAGATGCACACCGTCGCGGCGTGTATCGCGGGACTTGGCATGGATGACGATCAGATTGCGGTCATCGACCTGGCGCAACCACACTTCTTTGGGCGCGTCTGACGCATAGTTTTCCATCAATCCAGCGCGATCGGTCTCAAATCTGGCACTCAACATGGCTGCCAATGGATTGAAGGCCGTCACGGTCAGGAGGCCAAGAATGAAGGCGATCGAGGCTGATGGAAGAATGAAACGCCAAGCCGACACGCCAGCCGCCCGCATGGCAACCAGTTCACTGCGCCGGTTCATCCCGACATAGGCGCTGATGCCGCCACCTAGAAAGACAAAGGGCAAGAGGAGCAGGATCAGGGCTGGGGCCTTTAGGAGGGTAAGCCCGAAGAGCTGTCCGACCCCGACGTCGGCCCGGACCCCGACTGATCGTGATAGATCGACGAACTGGACCAGCAAAATCACCGAGGCGATGACAGCCAAGGCTGCGCCCAACCCGGCGAAATTCCGGCTCAATACATAGCGCTCAAGGCGACCGATGCCGATCATGCCGATCTCATCGAGCCAAAGGCTCTAGGGCCTGCGGTTTTTCGGATGTCGATAAATCGCGATATCGGTTGTCGGAAGAGCGCGCGAAGGGCCCAGGCCGCGCCCAGGATCGGCACGGCGTATTGCAACACATTTAACCATGCACCGCTCTCGCTGGCGGCTTCAACCACGAACCCCAGAATCCGCAGGATTGCGGCCAAGGCGGCGATAGCGCCGATGCGTCGCCCGTACCCCAAACGCGAAAAGCCCCCGCCGATGATCGCCCACAGGGCCATGCACATGAAGGTAAGGTTGTAGATCGGGGTGGAGAGCCGCGCGTGGCCCTCTGCCAGCAACTTTTCGTGGTTTCGCTTCTCCCAGTCCTGAGTCAGGTCCGGCAAGAGGAGTTCGTGGAGATACCTATCGGAGGGCTTGTAGTGCACCAGCTCGCTGGAATTGACTAAGCTAGAGAGCTCGAAGGGGTAGTCGTCGAAGGAGAGGAAGTTGAGAACCCCGGTGCGTGAAAACTCTTGGGTTGAGCCCTTGTGCATCATCAAGACGGGCTTGGACCCGAGCTTGATCATGCGGCCTTCGTCGGCTGTGTAGGTGGTGGAGGCCCCGTTATCTTTCGACTGGTGGATGAAGAGGTTGTGGATCAACCCGCCATTGTCAATCGACTGAGCATAAACGGTTAGGCCCGGCGACGGTTCGGTGAATTCCCCCGGTCGTACCAAGGTGGCCGCAAGGTCGGTGCGCACCTCAAACAACACTTCGCGCATGGTGCGCAGGGCGGCGGGCTGGACCCAGAGATTGAGAGACAGGCCCAACACCATGACGACGGAGGCCAGGCGCAAGGCCGGCGAGATGACGCGCCACCGGCTCATGCCGCCCGCAAAGCACACCACGATCTCTTGGTCCACGTGAAGCCGGTTCAGGGAAACCAGGGCCGCGACGACCAGCGCGATCGGCATGACCATATTGACCAATTGCGGCATGGCCAGCAACGTGACTTCCAGAAATACCAGGGCGCTTTGTCGCTGCCGCACGATCAGGTCGAGTTGAGCTAGGCTGGTTGACAACAATGCAACCGCCGTCAGGGCAGCCGTCGCCATGACGGTCGGCCCAAGGAGCTGTCGGAGCAGGTATCTGTCGATTAGGCGCATTATGAAGAATTTAGGTCCCCGCAGGCGATTTGGCGCGCCCAGGCAGCGAACCTGTTCTAAATCATGGGTCGCCGTGTCGCACAACAGCCCGATGCGCGCGACACATCCTAGAGGCGCGCACTGCGTCGGGTTTGAGAGAGTGCCATGCTGATCGAATTTGTTGCGCCCGACGCGGCGTTGCCTGAGAAAACCGCTCTGGCGATCCTGGTGTTTGAGGGGAAAGCCGCCACCATCGAAGACGGCGCGTTCGCCCGGGCCGTTGCGGCCAGCCGATTTACCGGGACCAAGGGGCAGACACTGGATATCTTGGCACCGCAAGGCTTTGACCGGGTGCTGTTGGTTGGCGTTGGCAAGCCCGACAGTTTCGATGTCATGGGGGCGGAAGCGGCGGCGGCGAGCGCCTATAACGCCATAAAAACCAGTGGACTTCGAACGCTGCGGCTTAAGCTTGCCACCGGGACGCCCGACTTCGCCGCCAGAGCGGCTTTGGGGATTAGGTTGGCGTCGTACCGGTTTGACAAATATCGGACCAAAGAAGCTGTCGATAAAAAGCCCTCGATCACCAAGGCTGAGATTTCTTGCGACGATGTCGATGCGGGGCTGAGTGCCTTTGCGCCCTTGGCGGATTTGGCGGACGCGATGAGTTTTTCGCGCGACCTGGTTTCTGAGCCACCGAACGTTCTCTACCCGGTTGAGTTTGCGACGCGGGTCAAGGCGCTGGAACATCTGGGCTTAGAAGTCGAAATTCTTGGCGAGCCGGAGATGACCAAGCTGGGCATGGGATCCTTGCTGGGTGTCGGACAAGGCAGCATTCGTGAGAGCCAACTGGTCGTCATCAAGTGGAACGGGGCCAGCGACCCGGCGGCCCAGCCTATTGCCTTTGTCGGTAAGGGGGTTTGCTTCGATACCGGCGGCAATAGCCTGAAATCGGCAGTGGGTATGGAGGGCATGAAGACAGACATGGGCGGGGCGGCGGCTGTCACCGGACTGATGCACGTGTTGGCGGCTCGCAAGGCCAAGGTGAATGCCGTGGGCATCCTGGGTGTGGTTGAGAATATGGCCGACGGCAATGCTCAACGCCCTGACGACGTGGTGACGTCTATGTCGGGCCAGACGATCGAGATCATCAACACCGATGCGGAAGGGCGTCTCGTTCTGGCCGACGCAGTTTGGTACTGCCAGGACAGGTTCAAGCCCAAGTTCATGGTGGATCTGGCGACCCTGACGGGGGCGATTATCGTGTCGCTGGGGCACGACTATGCGGGTCTGTTCAGCAACAATGATGAGCTGTCGGCAAACCTGTTGGCGGCGTCAGAGGTGACAGGCGAGTCGCTGTGGCGTCTGCCCTTGCCGGCGTCCTATGACAAAAATCTGGATTCCATGATCGCCGATGTCAAGAACACCGGCGGCTCTCCAGGCGGCTCGATCGTCGCTGCGTTGTTTATTCAGCGGTTTGTCAACAACGTGCCGTGGGCGCATCTCGATATCGCCGCGACGGCATGGCGCAAACCTTCGAGCGTTCCCACCAGCCCGGACGGGGCGACCGGTTTTGGCGTTCGACTGCTAAACCAGATGGTTATGGATCGCTACGAAGATTAATCACGTGCAATGGCTCTTGCTTCACAGTCCACATACCGGCCCGCTGGTTTGGGAGGGCTTGGCCAAAGAGGCTGGGATGGTGGGCGTTGAGGCTCAAATTCTGGCCATGCCGAGCTTGGTGGAGCTTGGCCCGCCCTACTATCTGAACGTCTGTGCCGACCTGGCGGTTCAGATCGAGGCTCAGTCGGTCTTGATCGTGCACTCCGGGGCTGGAGGTCTGGCAGCCGGTCTTGTGGAGGCATGCGCGGGGCGGATCGAGCAGGTGGTATTTGTCGACGCGATCTTGCCCCACCCTGGGCGGAGTTGGTGTTCGACGGCGAACCCGGAGCTGGTCAGCGCGCTGAAGGGGCGGGTAGTAGACGGCTTGCTGCCAACCTGGGACCAGTGGTTTCCTTCGGGAACTCTGGCGGGGCTAATCGGCGATCACGGCGTGCGCAATCGATTTGTGCGAGAGCTTAGGTCCGCGCCGGTCGCCTTCCTTGATGAGGTTGCGCCAGACAGCGACCTGGATGACGCCGTGGCGTGGTCTTACCTGAGGTTATCGAAAGCCTATGAGGCTGAGGCGCAAGAGGCGCGGCGTCTGGGGCGACCCGCATTGCGGTTGGACCTGGATCATTTGGCGTTGATGCGTGAGCCGGGCTCAGTGATCGCGGCGCTGCGCAATTTGATCAGGGTGTAGCGTGACAGAGACGCCCTGCGAGGTTTGGTTTTACCACCTGGAGCGCACAGGCTTGGATCAAGCCTTGCCAGAGCTGTTGGAAAAGGCGCTCGCTAGGGGGTGGAAGGCCATAGTCCGATGCCCCGAAGCAGCACGGGTCGACCAATTGGACGATTGGTTGTGGGCCTATCGTGATGATAGCTTCCTGCCGCACGCGCCAGCCAGTGAGCCCGGTGCTGGGCGCCAACCCATTGTTCTAACCTCAGCCTCGGAGCGCGCTAACGACGCACAGGTGCTCTTTCTAGTCGATGGCGCGGAAGCTGGTGAGTTGGCGGACTACGAGCGATGTGTTGTCCTGTTTGATGGCGGAGACGACGCACAGCTGGCGCGGGCACGGCTTCAATGGAGCGCTTTGAAGGGTGCCGGTTGGCCGGTTAGCTATTGGAAGCAGCAAGGCCGGGGCTGGGAGAAACAAGCATGAAGTACGCCTTGATCGCCGTGACGCTTATTGTCGCGGGTTGCGCAAGTGAGACGCAGACCCCGCCGCGCGCATCTTTGCCTCCGCCACCAATTTCCGTGGTGCCAACCCCAGATTTACCAAGCGTCGAACAGTGCGGTGCTGATAAACTTCAGGGATTGGTGGGACGCTCGCGCCTGGAAATCCCAGTCCCGGTCTATCCGGCTTTGCAGCGCGTGGCCTGCACGACCTGCCCAGTGACCATGGACTACAGCCCAAGGCGATTAAATTTTTTCTTCGATGCTGAGACCGGGATCATCAAGCAGGTGAAGTGCGGGTAACGCGCCTTACTTCTTGGCGGTGAGCATATCCATGACTTGCTGATCTTGAGGAATGGTTACAGTGGTGTTGGTCAATGGTGACTGCTGAGCCGCCTGGGCCACGGCGAGCCCAGCTCCGGCGGCAGCGATCACCAAGGCCATACATAGGCTTTTCTGAACCTTGGACAGTTTCACGACGCAGCTCCCGACACGGGTTTGTGACAGGACGATAACGACTGTTGCGCAGAAGTGAAGGGGCAAAGCAGAAGCCGTTACACCCGCAGAGTCCCGGTTCTATTACGTCGAAACGCAACAGTTTCTAGTATCTGCGCCACTCGTAATGGCAGTTGTGTTTGGCATTGATCTTGGCGACCTGGCGACCGGTTAAACCGCCGACTCCTGCTCCGATTATGGCACCTCCGGTCTTATTGTCGTTACCTGCAATGGCACTGCCTACGAGGGCACCGCCTAAAGCACCGACAATAGTGCCGGTATTGGCGGCCTTTTGCGGATTGCGGCAAACCCATACCTTGTGGGTGCGCGGTTTGGCGTCTGCCAGGGTGGGAACGCTGACGGCTAAAAGGGCTGAGAAAGCGACGGCGATTGAGGCGAAAGACTTACGCATCTGATGAACTCCTAGGCGGCATGTAGCCTAACAACTCATCACGACGGCGAAGGTTGCAGGCCTTGTCCCGAAGGTCAGAAGGATCCTGCTGGGCCGGGGAAGACTACCGGGCTCTCGAAGCCGTCTGCTGAAACTGACGACACGCCAAACAACCAGTCATCAATTACGACCCCTTTGAGCGTGGCGGTCAGGCCGGTGACGTCCTGGGCATGCTCCCATTGTGGCGCGGTGGTGCTGCGCCAGTGGACGCGGTAGCGTGCGGCACCTGGCACCGCGTTCCAGGATAGGGTGGTGTCGGAGGTGACGGCTCCCTCGATCTTGACGCCCTGGGGCGGCGCAGGCGCGCGGGCCAAGGCGGCAAGGGATACGACATTTAGTCGGGTGACTTGGGTGAGATAGGCGAAATCGACGCCGGATAGGACGTCGCCATAGGCCCGGCCATTCTCAGTGCGGACATCTTGGTGCTGGCGATCGTAGTTCTCCGCTGCCTCGGTGATGCGCACGGCGGGGAAGCCGGCGTTCAACATCTCAGTCTGGTCGCCGCCTCGGCCATAGCGGTCGGTGCGGTAAATCATGACGGCGTCGAGGCCCTTGAGGTAGTTCGCCGCTATCTTGTCGATGAAGCGGGCGAGGTTGCGCGAGGGGCTGTCGACCTCACCACCGTTGTAACGGCGCTGGGCGGCCTGTTCTGGGGTTTCCAGAGTCTTGGTGCCCTCGGAGAAGATGCGAACATGAGTGGCGTCTACGATGCCCGATGAGCCATGGGTATTGCCGATAATGTCGTTGTTGAGGACGGCTTCGACCTGCCAG
>JANPNB010000344.1:0-7527 GCA_031427275.1 Alphaproteobacteria bacterium
GGGCGCCGGCGGTGATGAGCAGTTTGTTGTTGAGTACGAAGCCCATGGCCACCGCGGAGAGGCCCGCGTAGGCGTTGAGGATGGAGATCACCGTGGGCATGTCCGCGCCGCCGATGGGGATGACCAGCAGCACGCCGAAGGCCAGGGATAGCAGGATGATGCCGCCGAAGGCCCAGGGGGCCCATGGTGCCAACGGGTGCAACACCAGCGCCACACCCAGGGCCAGGGCCACGCCGAAGAGCCCGAGATTGCTCAGGTTCTGCATGGGGTAGGTGACGGGGCGCTGGGGAATCCACTTCACTTCCTGCAGCTTGCCCGCCGCCAGGATGGAGCCGGTGAAGGTGAGGAAACCCAGCAGGATCTCCGCCACCAGGGCCACGACGATGAAGGGGGTCAGGGCCGCTTCGTTGCGCTGGCCGTAGTAGAGGAAGTACTTGGCCGCGCCCACCAGGCCCGCCGCCAGGCCGCCGAAAGCATGGGACAAGGCGGTCCGCTGGGGCACCGCCGTGAGGGGCACCTGGGCCAGCGGGTAGCCTACCGCGGCGCCCAGAGCGAAGGCGCCCATCGTGCCGTCGCAGGACATCGTGCTCGGTCTCTACTATCTCTCGCTCGCCAAAAATGGTGAGCCGGGTGAGGGCAAGCGCTTTGGTGAAATGTGCGAGATTGATGCGGCGCTCGATGCTGGCGTCGTGACCTTGCACACCAAGATCAAGGCCCGTCACTCTGAGATGAACGGAGAAGGGGTGCTGATCCAGTCTTTGATCGACACCACACCAGGTCGGATGAAGATCGCCGCCCTATTCCCGTACCATCCGCAGGTCGGCCACCGGTTGCTCGAGAAGAACCTGACCAAGAAGGAAATCGGCAATCTGATCGACATCGTCTACCGCCACTGCGGTCAGAAGGCGACGGTGATCTTTGCTGACCAGATCATGGGTCTTGGCTTCCGTGAAGCGGCGAAGGCTGGCATTTCCTTCGGCAAGGATGACATCATCATCCCGGCCCGTAAGAAGCCAATTGTTGCCGAAACCCGAGCTTTGGTCGAGGAGTACGAGCAACAGTACGCTGACGGCCTGATCACCAAGGGCGAGAAGTACAACAAGGTCGTCGATGCCTGGGCCAAGGCCACAGACCGTGTCGCCGACGAGATGATGGCAGAAATCTCGACAGCCGAGATCGATCAAGCCACCGGTCGTGAAAAGGAGATCAACTCGATCTTCATGATGGCCAACTCTGGTGCCCGCGGCTCGCAGGCGCAGATGAAGCAGCTGGGCGGCATGCGCGGGCTTATGGCTAAGCCGTCGGGTGAAATCATCGAGACCCCGATCATCTCGAACTTCAAAGAAGGCCTTACCGTTCAGGAGTATTTCAACTCCACCCACGGGGCTCGTAAGGGTCTGGCTGACACGGCGCTCAAGACGGCCAACTCTGGCTATCTGACCCGCCGTCTGGTCGACGTGGCCCAGGACTGCATCATCAACGAGGAAGACTGCGGCACGACCAGGGGCATTACGCTCAAGGCTGTGATTGAGGGCGGCGACGTGCTGGTCTCGTTGGGTCTGCGGATCCTCGGTCGTTTCTCCGCTGAAGAGGTTAAACACCCCGACTCCGGTGAGCTGGTGGTTCCGGCCGACACCTATTTCGACGAAAACATGTGCGACAAAGTCGAGGCCGCAGGTGTTCAGTCGGTCAAGGTGCGCTCAGTCCTTACCTGCGAAGCCAAGCTCGGCGTTTGCGGGGCCTGCTATGGTCGCGACCTAGCTCGCGGCACACCGGTGAACATGGGCGAGGCTGTCGGCGTCATCGCGGCGCAATCGATCGGTGAACCCGGTACCCAGTTGACCATGCGTACCTTCCACATCGGCGGTACGGCTCAAGTGGCCGAACAGTCGTTCTTCGAAGCCAGCACCAACGGTACGGTTCGCATCATCGGCGGCAACACGGTTATCGCGCCAGATGGCGCGCTGATCTGCATGAGCCGTAACTTGAACCTGTCGGTTCAGGTCGATGGCAAGGACCGCGAGAACTACAAGCCGCCCTACGGCGCGCGCCTGAAGTTGAAGGACGGCGACAAGGTCAAGCGCGGCGAGCGATTGGCCGAATGGGACCCCTACTCAACACCAATTATCACTGAGGTGGGTGGCAAGGTTCGATTTGAGGATCTTGTGGAAAATGTCTCTTTCCGTGAGGAAGCTGACGAAGCCACGGGTATCTCCAATCGGTTGGTTATCGATTGGCGCGCTTCCACCAAGGGCTCGGATTTGCGTCCTGCCATGGCGGTTATCGATGCTGACGGTGCCTATCGTCGGATCTCCAATGGCGGTGAAGCCCGTTATCTACTTCCAGCCGGTGCCATTTTGTCGGTCGGAGACGGCGACGAGATTAAGCCCGGCGAAGTCTTGGCTCGATTGTCGACAGAAAGCGCCAAGACCCGCGACATCACCGGGGGTCTGCCACGGGTTGCCGAGCTCTTCGAAGCGCGTCGTCCCAAGGATTGTGCGGTTATCGCCGAGATGGATGGTCGGGTCGAATTTGGCCGCGACTATAAGAACAAGCGCCGTATCAAGATCACCCCGGAAGATGGTGGCGAGGCGGTCGAGTTCTTGATCCCCAAAGGGAAGCATATCGCCGTCCACGACGGTGACGTGATCCGTCGCGGTGAATACCTCATCGATGGCAACCCTGATCCGCACGACATCCTGCGCATCTTGGGCATCGAGGCCTTGGCCGAGTTCCTCGTGGACGAAATCCAAGAGGTCTATCGTCTGCAAGGCGTGCCGATCAATGACAAGCACATCGAAACCATCGTGCGTCAGATGCTGCAAAAGGGTGAGATCATCGAACCTGGCGATACGGGCCTCTTGCGTGGCGATCACCTCGACATGCCAGAGATCCATGCTGAAAACGCCAAGGCCGAAGCCCGTGGTGGCCGCCCGGCGATCACCCAGCCGGTTCTGCTGGGCATTACCAAGGCCAGCTTGCAGACCCGCAGCTTCATCTCAGCCGCTTCGTTCCAGGAAACGACGCGGGTGCTGACTGAGGCCTCGGTTCAGGGCAAGACCGACACCCTGGAAGGCTTGAAGGAAAACGTGATCGTGGGTCGTTTGATCCCGGCGGGCACGGGTTCCTACCTGCGCGGTCTCCAGCGGATCGCTGCTAAGCGCGACGAGGTTCTGTCGGCCAGTCGTGAGGAGACTATGGAGCCCTTGCCAGAAGTCATCGCGGTGCAAGCTCAGGCTGAGAAAGTCGAAGTCTAGAGCCTCGAGTCTAGAACAAGTCGAACGGCCTGGGCGCAATCCCGGGCCGTTTTGCTTTGTGCTCTAAAACGGAACCCTGATTTCGCGCGGGCCCTTTGGCGTCGGATTGGTGTCGGGGATGGGCACCATGGTTGGTCCGCCGTCAGTGGTGAGGTGGCCAAATGCAGTGATCTGTTCGTGGTCACGCTTCCACTGCACGGATTTCTTCTCACCCCACGCATCCAAGTTCGCTTGCTTCCTCGGATCTATGCCCGGCCGATAATAGGCGGCGCTCTGCGCGCCATTGCCCAGCCGTTCCAGGCACCGCGCTTGCTCCTCGCGAGACAGCCCGGCAAGCTCTTGGTTTCGGCAACCGACGCCGCCCGACCTCAGGGCCTTGCTGAGTGCGTTCAGATCATTTGTAGGCGGCGTGGTTTGCGGCCCAGGAGTTTCTGCTGTGCGCGAAGGACTTGACGTCGTTGTTGGGGCCATTCGGAGAGGGGCGACCGGGATGGTCTCATCCTGGAGTCGAGCTGCGCGCGGTCTAACAGGCGCGGGTTTGTTACGCGGTGGCGCGATCATGTATTGCGGCACGATTGTGACATCGAAAACTTGGCTCGATGCCTCGCGCGCCGCAAAAGTCGGACGCTGCAGGGCGAAGTAGCCGATGAGCAGGGCATGCAGGCCAACCGAGGCTGCAGCCATAGCAGCGAACCGGCCCTGTCTGGTCGTCGCCATAAGAACGGCCCCCGAATCTATTCCGTTCACTCTCCTGCCGTAGCACGGCGGTTTCGTGGCATCGGGTGGCCGTGGGCGGCTTTGCGACACAGCGTTGACGTCGCGAGCCTTCCCGAGTATGAACCGCGCTCTTCCGAGACCGGGGATTCTTTTCCCGTGCCGATGAACCGCTTGTTTCGCAGGAAACGAGCAGACCCGCCGGGGCAAATGCACCGGCGTGTTTCTGCGTTTAGAGGCCGGTGTTGGAAGTTAGATCAACACGACCCCTTTTACTGAGGCGCTTCGGCCAAACGGCACACGCCTCCAGAGCAGAGATTAGATGCCAACAGTTAACCAGCTCATCCGTAAGCCCCGGCAGAACAAGCCGGTGCGTAACAAGGTTCCGGCGCTAAAGGGTTGCCCTCAGCGTCGCGGCGTTTGCACCCGCGTCTATACGACGACCCCGAAGAAGCCGAACTCCGCGCTTCGTAAGGTCGCCAAGGTGCGTTTGACGACCGGCATCGAAGCCCTCTGCTACATCCCCGGCGAAGGCCACAATCTGCAAGAGCACTCGGTTGTGCTGATCCGCGGTGGCCGCGTAAAGGACCTTCCCGGTGTCCGTTATCACATTCTGCGCGGCGTGCTCGACACCCAAGGTGTCAAGGATCGCAAGCAGCGTCGTTCGCTCTACGGCGCTAAGCGTCCGAAATAAGGAAGAAGAAGCATGTCCCGCCGCCGTCGCGCCGAGAAACGTGAAGTTCTACCGGATCCGAAGTTCGGAGATCTCACCGTCACCAAATTCATGAACTACGTCATGTACGAAGGCAAAAAAGCCGTCGCCGAGAACATTCTCTACGGCGCCTTCGACATTCTGGAAGCCAAGCGCAAGGAACAGGGTCCCCTGGAAACCTTCCACGCGGCTCTGGAAAACGTTGCTCCTGGCATCGAGGTTCGCTCCCGCCGGGTCGGTGGTGCCACCTATCAAGTTCCCGTCGAAGTCCGTCCTGACCGTCGTAAGGCGCTCGCCATTCGCTGGTTGGTCACTGCGGCGCGCAAGCGTGGCGAGAACACCATGACCGAGAAATTGGCTGGCGAGTTGTTGGATGCGTCTTCAAATCGCGGTTCTGCCGTCAAGAAGCGCGAAGACACTCACAAGATGGCTGAAGCCAACCGCGCTTTCTCCCACTACCGCTGGTAAGAGCCGGCAATCAATCGCTTTCCGGCGCGGGTGGTTTGCGTTAAACCGCCCGCGCTGTTCGTTCATCTAACCGAACGCTTTTTTCCAGCAGAGCCTCCGCTATGCCCCGCGCACACCCTCTTAAAGACTACCGCAATTTCGGAATCATGGCCCACATCGATGCGGGCAAGACGACGACGACTGAGCGGATCCTCTACTACACCGGCAAGAGCCATAAGATTGGCGAAGTGCACGACGGTGCGGCCACCATGGACTGGATGGAGCAGGAGCAGGAGCGGGGGATCACGATCACCTCGGCTGCGACCACCGCGATCTGGAACGATCACAGGCTCAATATTATCGACACCCCCGGCCACGTGGACTTCACCATCGAAGTTGAACGCTCCCTGCGCGTGCTCGACGGTGCGGTCGCTGTGCTCGACGGCAACCAAGGCGTTGAGCCCCAGACCGAAACCGTTTGGCGTCAAGCCGACCGTTACAACGTTCCCCGTATCGTGTTCGTCAACAAGATGGACAAGATCGGTGCCGACTTCGAAATGTGTCTGCGCACGATCCGCGAACGCCTAGGCGTCAAGGCCGTGCCGATCCAGTTGCCGATCGGTTCTGAGGCTGCCCTCAAGGGTATTGTCGACCTGGTTCGCATGAAGGCTGTGGTCTGGGACTCCGAAGGTCTCGGTGCCAATTATCACGACGAAGAGATTCCGGCCGACATGAAGGTCAAGGCTGATGAAGCCCGTCACTACATGATCGAAAATGCCGTCGAACTCGATGACGAGGCGATGGAAGCCTATTTGGGTGGCGAAGAGCCGTCTGAAGCGGTCATCAAGAAGTGCCTGCGCAAAGCTGTGCTGACCGGTGCCTTCTATCCGATCCTTGCTGGCTCGGCCTTCAAGAATAAGGGTGTCCAGCCGCTACTCGACGCGGTGGTCGACTATTTGCCGTCGCCGATAGACATCCCGCCGACCCCTGGCATCGACTATAAAACCGAAGAGCCTGTGGTGCGCCTGGCGTCGGATGATGAACCGTTGTCGGTTCTGGCATTCAAGATCATGGACGACCCCTTTGTTGGCTCGCTCACCTTCTGTCGCATCTATTCGGGCAAGTTGGAAACCGGCATGGGGCTGCTGAATTCGTCGCGCGACAAGCGTGAGCGGGTGGGGCGGATGTTGCTTATGCACTCCAATAACCGCGAAGACATCAAGGAAGCCTTTGCCGGTGACATCGTCGCTCTGGCTGGCCTGAAAGACACTCGGACCGGCGATACGCTCTGCGATCCCACCAAGTCACCGGTGATCCTGGAAAAGATGAATTTCCCGGCCCCGGTCATTTCGATCGCTATCGAGCCCAAGTCCAAGGCTGACCAGGAAAAGCTAGGCGTTGCCCTCGCCAAGATGGTGGCTGAGGACCCGTCCTTTATCGTCCACACCGATCAGGAGTCGGGCCAGACGATCATGCAGGGCATGGGCGAGCTGCACCTCGACATCAAGGTCGACATTCTGCGGCGCACTTACAAGGTCGAAGCCGCCATCGGCGCGCCTCAGGTGGCCTATCGCGAGAGCCTGGGTCGCAAGGCCGATATCGACTACACCCACAAGAAGCAGACCGGCGGCACGGGCCAGTTTGCCCGCGTCAAGATCGTGTTCGAGCCGGGCGAGCCGGGTTCGGGCTTTGTCTTCGAAAGCAACGTCGTCGGTGGCGCGGTCCCCAAAGAATTCATTCCGGGCGTCCAGAAGGGTATTGAGACGTCTAAGGAAAATGGCCTGTTGGCCGGCTTCCCGTTGATTGACTTCAAAGCCACCCTATATGACGGCAGCTATCACGACGTGGACTCCTCAGTCCTGGCCTTCGAAATTGCCGCGCGAGCGGCGTTCCGCGAGCTGCGTGAAAAGGGCGGCCCTAAGCTGCTTGAGCCAATCATGAAGGTCGAAGTTCTGACGCCTGACGAATATATGGGCGACGTGATCGGCGATTTGAATTCACGTCGTGGTCAGATCCAAGGCACAGAAACCCGCGGCAACGCGCAGGTCGTCACGGCCTTCGTGCCGTTGGCCAATATGTTCGGCTACATCAATACCCTGCGGTCCTTCAGCCAAGGTCGGGCTCAGTTTACGATGCAGTACGATCACTACGAGACGGTGCCGCAAGCCGTCGCAGACGAAGTTATCAAGAAATACGCCTAACCCCGAAACCCAACCCTAGTTTAGAGGACAAGCCCGGACAGGGCTGGAGCTTGAGATGGCCAAAGAGAAATTTGAACGTAATAAGCCGCATTGCAACATCGGCACGATTGGTCACGTTGACCATGGCAAGACGACGCTGACGGCGGCGATCACGATGGTTCTTGCCAAGACCGGTGGTGCCAAGGCGATGAGCTAT
>JANPNB010000345.1:0-6017 GCA_031427275.1 Alphaproteobacteria bacterium
GGGCTCAGCACATCGGCCATGCGCTCGCTGTCATAGACATTCATCTGACAGCCATAGGTCTTGATAAAGAGGCGCTTGGTGGGCGGAGAAATGCCGGGCCTTATGAGGCTGTGGATAATTTGGCGCAAGCTTTGCGCCAGCTAGGCGGGCCGCCAATTCAGCTCCACCTGCACCCCGTTCGGGTCGCGAATGAACAGCTGGCGGATCTCCGTCCCTGGCACCGCGATCGGCGCATACTTGATACCTTGCGCGTCAAGCGTCGAGACCATCGCATCATAGTCGGCAATTTCGAAGGCGAAGTGATCTAAGGCACAGCCCTTGGACGGTGTCACCGGTTCCGTCGTCCCGACCAAATGCACAATGGCCTGATCTCCGGCATAGAGCCAATGGCCGGGGAAATCGAAATCCGGCCGGAAGCCTTCTGTCAGGCCCAGGACCTTCATGAAAAAATCGCGGGTTCCATGCAGGTTTTGGGTGGCGATGTTGATGTGATTAATGGCGCGCAACTGCATGGGCTTAATCCTCTAGCGGCGTGCCATAGAGCTCCAGCCGGTGATCCACCAGCTTGTAACCCAGCCTGCGGGCGATGGCCTCCTGCAAGGCCTCGATCTCATCATCGACAAATTCCACCACCTTGCCGGTTTTCAGATCAATCAAATGATCATGGTGGATCTCAGTTGCCTCTTCGTAGCGTGAGCGACCATCGCGAAAGTCATGCCGCGCGACAATGCCGGACTCTTCGAAGAGGCGCACTGTGCGATAAACAGTGGCGATAGATATGTGCGGATCCACCGCATGACTGCGGCGATAGAGCTCTTCCACATCGGGGTGATCATGGGCCTGAGACAACACACGGGCGATCACCCGGCGCTGCTCGGTCATGCGCATGCCCTTTTCGATACAGAGGTTTTCTATTCGGTCCACGATGGCTCCAAATGATCGATCCGCACCTAGGATAGGGCTAGACCGCCACGATGTTAAGGTCACGTCGCATAACAAGCGCGTCCATGGCTCCAGCTGACCTAAGATAGTAGCCGCGCCGAACCCCAACTTCCTCAAAACCAGCCCGGCTGTAGAGGCTGATCGCGGCATCATTGTCGCGGGCCACTTCTAAGAAAAGACTGACCGAACCTCGATTTCGGGCCAATTCAATTGCGGCCTCCACCAGCGCATGGGCCACGCCGCGGCGACGCGCTTGGGGGTCAACCGCAAGGGTCAGAACTTCTGTCTCATCGGCGATAGTACGGCAAAGGATCATGCCCAAGGGCTCTACGGCGAAAATCGCGAGCCCGAACCCCACAGGCTCTCTGCACATGCCGACAATATCATCGGCGCTCCAACCGGGCGCGAAGGCTCGGCCGTGCAAAGCCGAAAGCGCGTCACAATCCGAAGGGGTGATTGGCCTTGGCTTCACTTTGGCAATTCTCGGCCCCCCGGCAGCTTCGCGTCTGGCGCACGAAGGTAAAGTGGCTTCGGTGGCGATGTCGGCTTTTCAGCGGCCAAGCGCGCGACGATTGCGGGATCGGCCTGTTCAACGCCTACCCGCGCGCCGGGGGCCGTGACAAAATGCTCTAGGCCCGTCCCGACTAGGGTGACGGGACTTGAGCCCGACAGCTGAGCCAAGAGTGCCGTAGCACTGTCTATCGTCGAGCCATTGGGCGTCGTGACGGCCTGCCCACCTTTGAAGGCTTGGACAAACACATGACCCGGCTTTGCGGCTAAGACGGCGAGAATGACACCCTGCCGATCGGCGAAGGGCGCTGCGATGGCCTCTAGCGTCCCAACCCCCGCAACGGGAATACCCAGCGCTTGGCCAAGGCCCTTTGCGAAAGCGAGACCGACTCGGAGGCCGGTGAATGAGCCTGGGCCAATAGTCACTCCAACACGATCAAGTTGGTCAAAGCTCAGACCGGCCTCAGTCATCGCCTCAGCGACCAAGGTTGCGAGACGCTCCTGGTGACCACGCGACATGGGTTCAACACGGGAGGCTAAGACCACATCCGCGTTCAAAACGGCAACCGAACAGGCACACAAACAGGTATCGAGCGCCAGGACGATCAGAGGGTTTGCTCAACGCGCGTGACCTCAGGGACATAGTGCTTGAGCATGTTTTCCACCCCGGCCTTCAGGGTCGCCGAGGATGACGGGCAGCCGGAGCAGGCTCCGCGAAGGTGAAGCCAAACTACACCCGTATCCGGCTCAAAGCGGTTGAAGAGGATATCGCCCCCGTCCTGGGCTACAGCGGGCCGAATCCGGGTGTCCAAAAGGTCTTTGATCTCGGCCACGACCTGGGCCGTGTCACCCTCGTAGACGATTTCATCATCGTGCCCACCCGATTGAGCCGTGTCAGCTTCGAACAAGGGGCGTCCAGATGTGAAATGATCCATGATCGCGGCTAGGATTGGAGCCTTCAGGTGCGGCCAATCGAAATCGGGGTCCTTGCCGACCGTGACGAAGTCGGTTCCGAAGAACACGCGGCTGACCCCATCGATCTCAAATAGCTCGCTGGCCAGAGCCGAAACAGAAGCTTCAGAAGCGCTGCGGAAGTCCCGCGATCCCTCGCTGAGCACCTCCCGACCGGGCAGGAACTTCAGGACCTCGGGGTTGGGCGTGGGTTCGGTCTGGATAAACATAGGCTTGATGTGGCGCCTGAGGCGATCAGGCGCAAGTCAAGGCCGATTGAACCGCGAATAGAAAGGGTGTATCGCGCGCCGCTCGTAGACCCCGTCGGGACGCGAAAGGGAACCGATTGGGCGTTCCCGGAGATTGCGGATGTCTGATCCGGCCAGTGCCGCCAATGAGGCGACAGAAGCGTCGAGTCACTCCCCCCACAAGGAGAGTTTCGCAGCATTAGCCATCGGCGCCGTAGGCGTGGTGTTCGGCGACATTGGCACAAGCCCGCTCTACGCCATGCGTGAGGCTCTGGCGCACTCAAGTCCAACCGTTAGCCCCCAGCACGCTGTATTCGGCGTTGTCTCGCTCATTACCTGGGCGCTGATCCTGATCGTCACCGTCAAGTATGTGGCGTTTCTAATGCGCGCCGACAACAAGGGTGAGGGTGGAACTCTGGCCCTGATGGCGCTGGCCCAGCGCTCATTGGGACGCCGCTCGACCGCAGTTTTTTTTCTGGGCGTGATCGGCGCCGCCCTGTTCTATGGGGACGGAATAATCACGCCGGCCGTCTCTGTGCTTGGGGCCGTTGAGGGCATCCGTGACGCGCCCGGCGTAGGCAAGGGCATGGCTGACTATGTCGTGCCGATTTCTGCAGCCATCCTGATCGGATTGTTCCTGGTCCAGGCGCGCGGCACGGCCAGTGTGGCCAAGGCTTTTGGCCCTATAACCCTGGTCTGGTTTCTGGTCCTCGCCGGCCTTGGAATTTACCATATCGCTGACCACCCCGCGATCATCGAGGGCCTCTTGCCCCACCATGGGATTATCTTCCTCATGGACAACGGCATGCTGGGTTTCGTGATCCTGGGCAGCGTTTTCCTCGCTGTCACCGGTGCTGAAGCGCTATATGCTGATATGGGTCACTTCGGGAAAGACCCGATCCGGGCGGCTTGGTTGATCCTAGTTCTCCCTGCGCTGCTCTTAAATTATCTCGGTCAAGGCGCATTGGTACTGGCCGATCCAAGCGCTCGGGCAGATCCCTTTTTCCAAATGGTTCCGACCCTGATCTATTGGCCGGTTCTCATCCTCGCCATGGCCGCGACGGTCATTGCCAGCCAGGCCGTGATAACTGGCGCATTCTCAATGACGCAGCAGGCTGTGCAATTGGGGCTGTTTCCCCGCATCGACATAAAGCGGACCTCTGAGACGCAAGCTGGACAGATCTATGTGCCACAGGTCAACACCTTCCTATTGGTCGGGGTCCTGATCCTGCTCTTCACCTTCCGCAGTTCGCACAACCTGACGGCAGCCTACGGTATCGCCGTGACAGGCTCGATGTTCGTCGATACGCTTTTGTTTTTCGTGATCATCAAGTCGATGTGGAAGCGGCCCGTATGGCAGGCAGCCTTGGCAGCGGGCGTTTTCGGTGCGATCGACTTGGTCTTTATTTCCTCCAACCTGCTGAAAATCCCACAGGGTGCTTGGCTGCCCTTGGTCTTGGGCGGTGCCTTAGTCGTGATCATGTGGACTTGGACAAAGGGTGCCCAGATCCTCACCGACAAGACCCGGCGGGACTCGGTACCCCTGTCGGATCTGTCGGATATCCTGAAAGCTCGCCCGCCGCATCGTGCATCCGGAACGGCCATCTTCCTCACCTCAGACCTCGATGTTGCCCCCGTCGCCCTGATGCACAACCTCAAGCACAACAAGGTGCTGCACGAAAAGAATATCATCCTGACGGTGATCACAGCCGAGACCCCCCGAGTCAAAGACAGCGAGCGGATCAGCATCATCCCCGTGAACGATGACTTCAAGAAACTGACTATCAGCTATGGCTTCATGGAAAGTCCGAACTTGCCAAAGGCACTGGGTCAGAGCCGGAAGCTCGGGCTGAAGTTCGACATCATGGCCACCAGCTTCTTCCTGGGGAGGCGCTCGGTTGTGGCCTCAGCGCAGAGCGGCATGCCACTCTGGCAGGACAAGCTGTTCATTTTCCTGATGCGCAATGCGGCCAATCCCACCGACTTCTTCAAGATCCCGCCCGGTCGTGTGGTGGAGCTTGGAACCCAGGTCACCGTCTGATCTTGATTGATTGCGCAGGCATTGGCCCTTAAAGGCCCGCCACAACCCTTTGCTTGGAATTCACCATGGCCGCCCCCGCAATCAAGAAAGTCGTGCTCGCCTATTCCGGCGGGCTCGACACCTCGATCATTTTGAAGTGGCTGCAGACCGAGTATGGCGCGGAGGTGATCACCTTCACTGCTGATCTTGGCCAAGGCGAAGAGATCGAACCGGCTCGCGCCAAGGCTTTGGCCGCCGGCGTTAAGCCTGAGAACATTTTTATCGAGGATGTGCGCGAGGAGTTCGTGCGCGATTTTGTCTTCCCGATGTTCCGCGCCAATACGGTCTATGAGGGCCAGTATTTGCTGGGCACCTCCATCGCCCGACCCCTGATCGCCAAGCGCCAGATCGAGATTGCCCGCATGTTGGGTGCTGACGCGGTCAGCCACGGCAGTACCGGCAAGGGCAATGATCAGGTGCGTTATGAAGTCGCCTATTATGCCCTGGAACCCGACATTCAGGTGATTGCCCCCTGGCGCGAATGGGATTTCAAGAGCCGTGAGGCCCTGCTGGAATTCGCTGAACAGCACCAAATCCAGATCACCAAGGATAAGCGCGGCGAGGCACCCTTTAGCGTTGACGCCAACCTGCTGCACTCCTCTTCCGAGGGCAAGGTTCTGGAAGACCCCGCCGTGGAAGCTCCGGAATTCGTCCACATGCGCACCATCTCGCCGGAGGACGCCCCGGATAAGGCCACAGTATTCACCATGGACTTCGAGAAGGGTGACCCCGTTGCCATCGACGGCGTGGCCATGTCTCCGGCGAACTTGCTAACCAAGCTGAACCAGCTCGGTCACGACAACGGCATCGGCCGTCTTGACCTGGTGGAAAACCGTTATGTCGGCATGAAGTCGCGCGGCGTTTATGAAACGCCGGGTGGAACGATACTACTGGCCGCTCACCGGGGCATTGAAAGCATCACCCTGGACCGCGGCTCCATGCACCTGAAAGACGAGCTGATGCCCCGCTATGCGGAGCTGATATATAACGGCTTCTGGTTCACGCCTGAGCGCGAGATGTTGCAGGTCGCCATCGACCACAGCCAGGCCATGGTCACCGGTCAGGTGCGGATCAAGCTCTATAAGGGCAATGTCAACATCATCGGCCGCACCAGCCCCTACTCGCTCTATGATCAGGAACTGGTCACCTTTGAGGAGGGCAAGGTTGCCTATGATCAGCGCGACGCGACGGGCTTCATCAAGCTTAACGCCCTGCGGCTACGGGTCATGGCCAAGCGCGACCAGCGCATTAAGGGTTAGTCGGGAGTTTCCGTTTTCCCGCGTCCG
>JANPNB010000346.1:0-17657 GCA_031427275.1 Alphaproteobacteria bacterium
GCGCGGGTCGATCTCGCTGCGCTGGTTCGATATATTGCCAACGATGACGTTGATGCGGCATTGCGCGTCGAAGATCGGATCGTGGCTGCGGTCAATCGACTTTCAGAAATGCCAAACATTGGACGTTTGGGCCAACTCAGGGGCACTCGTGAATTGGTCGTGCCACGGACAGCCTACTTGGCCATCTACCGAATAAAGGACAGCGATGTGGAGGTGCTCCGAATTCTCCACGGCGCGCAACAATGGCCGCCGAGGGAACTTTGAACATGCTGAAACTCTTCACCTTTCCAGGCACTATTGGCTTGGCTTGCCATATCGCTCTGGAGGAAGCCGGCGCGGACTATGAGATCGAGATTGTCGATTTTCGGGCCGATGCTCAACGTAAGCCGGAGTTCTTGGCGATCAATCCAAAGTCACGGGTGCCGGCGCTGGCGACTGATCGTGGGGTGATCACGGAAGCACCGGCCATTCTTAGCTATGTTGCGGAAACCCATCCGGCGGCAAACCTTGCGCCGCTGGGGGATGCCTATGCCATGGCGCAGGTGCAGGCCTTCAACACCTATCTCTGCTCTTGGGTGCATCCGGCGGCGGCGCATAGGTTTCGGGGCTATCGCTGGGCCGACGATCCGGCGGCGATCAAAGAATTGGCACGCAAGGCACCGGAGGTTTTCGCTGAAGCGATGACGCTCATCGAGCGCGAGCTGTTCAAGGGGCCTTGGGTGATGGGTGAAGCCTATTCGACTTGTGATGCCTATCTGTTCATTGTTGCGGGTTGGCTGCCGCGAGACGGCATCGACCCGGCGCTATTTCCGAGGATTGCCGAACACACCGCCCGGATGACCGCACGGCCAGCGGTGAGCAAGGTTCTTGCCGTGCTTGCTAGCTAACCGACCTTTTTGCGCAAGACTGTTGCGCGGTGCGCCTTGATTCTATAGGAACGGTGCCATGCGTATGTCGCCGCACAACTTGCTTCTCCTTTCGCTGGGGCTTAGCCGCCCCTGGGCGCCCCTTTAGGCTGCGCGAATTCGCGGCCGGGCGTTTCAGGGGATGACCCCAAAGCCCGACCCTTCTAAAACATCCGCGAAAACCAGAGCAGCAACATGACCCAATCGGCCCCCGAGCCTTCCAACGTCACCGCCGCGTCCGTCGGCGTAGAAGCCCCCCGCGACCCCAAGGACCGGGTCATCGTTTTTGACACCACCATGCGCGACGGCGAGCAGTCGCCCGGTGCCTCGATGTCCCTGGACGAGAAGCTGGAGCTGGCCAAGATCCTCGAAGAGATGAAGGTCGATGTGATCGAGGCAGGCTTTCCCATCGCCTCGAACGGCGACTTTGAGGCGGTGCTGCGCATCTCCGAGATCGTCACCGAGAGTACGATCTGCGGTCTGGCCCGGGCTGGCGTTGGCGATATTGAGCGCTGCGCTGAGGCGATCCGTCCGGCCAAACGGGGCCGCATTCACACCTTTCTGTCCACGAGCCCCAGCCACCGCGACCACATTCTGCGGGCTAGCCAAGAAGACATCTTGGAAATGATCACCGGCTCGGTGAGCCATGCGCGCAATCTGTGTGATGACGTGGAGTGGTCAGCCCAAGACGCCACCCGCACCGAACAGGATTTCTTGCGCCGCTGCGTTGAGGCCGCGATTAAGGCCGGGGCGACGACGATCAATTTGCCCGACACGGTGGGCTACAGCTATCCCAGCGAATATGGCGACATCTTCCGCGACATTCTGGAGCATGTGCCGGGAGCCGATCAGATCATCCTGTCGACCCATTGCCACAATGATTTGGGCCTAGCCGTCGCCAATAGCTTGGCCGGCATTCAGGGCGGGGCACGGCAGATCGAGGTGGCGATCAACGGCATTGGCGAGCGAGCCGGCAATGCGGCCCTGGAAGAAGTGGTCATGGCTTTGAAGGTGCGCGGTGATCGGCTGCCCTACTTCACCGGCATCGAGCCCCAGCACATCACGCGTGCCAGCCGCTATGTCTCGGCGATCACAGGCTTTCCGGTGCAGTTCAATAAGGCCATCGTCGGTAAGAATGCCTTTGCTCATGAGAGCGGCATCCATCAGGACGGAATGCTGAAGGACCGCGGCACCTATGAAATCATGAGCCCCGAGACCGTGGGGCAGGGTGGCTCTAGTCTGGTCATGGGCAAACATGCGGGCCGCGCCGGGTTCCGTGAGAAGCTGAAATCCCTGGGTTATGAACTGGGCAAAACGCGCTGAACGAGGCGTTTCAGCGGTTCAAGGACTTGGCTGACAAGAAGAAGCACGTGTTTGACGACGATATCGTGGCCCTGGTGGATGACGCCTTGGCGTCAGGCTCGGACCGCATTCAAGTAAAGTCCCTGCGGGTCATCGCAGGAACCGAGGGGCCGCAACAGGCGGAACTGACGGTGACAATCGACGGCGTAGAGCGCTCGGCGTCAGCAACCGGTGACGGCCCCGTGGACGCGGTGTTCAATGCCATCCACGAAGCCGTGCCGCATGGCGCTATCTTGCGGTTGTTCCAGGTGCATGCGGTGACCGAGGGCACAGACGCCCAGGCACAGGTTTCCGTGCGCCTGGAAGAGGACGGGCGGATCGCCACCGGCCAAGCGGCCGACACCGACACCCTGACCGCCTCGGCCCAGGCCTATGTGAACGCGCTCAACAACCTCTTCGCGCGTAAGGAAAAGAGCGCGCCGAACGCCATCGCCAGCGGATTTTAGTCCCCTCTAGGGACGGGTGCCCATGCTCTGGATTATCTTGACCGCTGCTGCGGCTCCGCTGCAGGTTGCCCGCAATGTGCTTCAACGCGGGCTGATCGGTGAAGCTGGCCCCTGGGGTGCGACCCTGGTGCGGTTCCTGTTCGGGTTGCCGTTTTCGATTGCCCTGTTTGCTATCGTCCATGGGCTGACGCCTGAGGCAAATCCGCATTTCATTGCCCGATTTTGGATCGCGATTTCGGTTGGGGCTATCGCTCAAGTCTGCGCGACAGCGGCGCTGTTGGTGGCCATGCATCGCTCAGGATTTGCGGTGGCAACCTTCATGCAGCAGGCTTCCTTGCCGCTCGGAGCGATATTGGGCTGGTTGGCCTTTGGGGATGACCTGAACAGTTGGCAGTGGCTGGGGATATCTATGACCAGCCTGGGCCTGACCATCTTGTCGTGGCCTAAGGTCGATGATGCCCGAAGCGTGGTTTTCGGGTCGCTGTTTGGCTTGGTTTCGGGCTTGGCTTTCGCCTTTGCTTTGAATGGCTATCGACAGGCGGGGCTTGCCCTTGATCCCCTCCACCCGATCTATGCCGGGCTTGCTGGCGTGGTTGTGGCACAATCGCTACAAACCCTGTTGCTCGGTGGGGCGCTTGCGATCTGGAAACCAAGTGTCCTAGGGGTGGTCGCCAAATCGTGGAAGGCGTCTTTGGGAGCCGGTTTCTTTGGTGCGGCGGCTTCGGCGTGTTGGTTTGCCGCCTTGGCCATGTCACCCGCCGGACCGGTGCGGGCTGTGGGTGTTATAGAAGTGCCAATCGCGGCTGCGGCTGGACGAAAGCTGTTCAATGAGCGCCTCACTCTGCGCCAGATGTTGGGCGGTGGCTTGACGGCGCTCGGTGTTGTGATGACAGCTTTAGGATGATCAGGGAGGTCGGAATGCGGAACGCCGATTTTGACACAGAGGCCCATACACGCCGGATGACCCAGGATGGCTATACGGTGATCGACGACTTTCTAGATTCTCAGGTCTTGGCTCATGTCCGGGACGGACTAAAGCCGCTCTTGGGAGCCCATCTGGGTCGCAATGACTTTGAGGGTTACCTTACCGAGCGGGTCTACACCTTGGTCGCGCGGGGCAAGGTCTTCGAAGACATCACCGAGGATCCTCGGGTTCTAGCTTTGCTCGATAGGTTCCTGTTGCCCGGCTATCTGCTGACCGCGAGCCAAGCCATCTGCATCCAACCCGGCGAGGATGCGCAAGGGGTGCATGTGGATGACAATTTCTACCGCCTACCTCGGCCCCGACCGCCGGTGAGCATCAGTCTCATCGCGGCGATAGACGATTTCACCCTGGAGAACGGGGCCACCGAGATTATTCCGGGTAGCCACATGTGGAGCGACGCTGAGGTCGCGGCCTTAACACCGGATCGGGCTAAGAGTTTGCTTGAACCGATGACCCTGAAGGCCGGGTCGGCGATCGTGTTTCAAGCCACCCTACTGCATCAAGGTGGCGCCAATCGCAGCAAAGCCCCACGCTTGGCGCTAACGAACCAATATTGCCAGCCCTGGGGGCGGACCCAAGAGAACTACTTCCTGGGCGTGCCACGTGAGAGGGTTCGGCAGATGTCACCGCGCCTGCAAGCCCTGCTGGGATACGAGGTGTGGTCGACCTTTATGGGTCATGTAACAGCATCACATCCGCTGAAAGCATTGGACGAAACCTGGACCCCGCCCGTGCTCCATCAATCCTGACTACTGCGCTGCAAAGAAGGCGTCGGGACTCTCGACCTCGATAAGTTTTCCTCGTCGGATTTCGAGAAAACGGGTGGCTGCCGTACGCGTGAAGTAGCGATCATGGCTCACAAAAAGACAGGCGACTTCTGAGGCTTCCAGTTGCGCCTCGAGTTCCTCCTGCCCCTCGATATCCAGGTGGTTGGTGGGCTCATCCAGAAGGTAGAAATTCGGCTTGGCCAAACGCATCCGTAGGAAGGTGAGCCGCGCGCGTTCACCGTGACTCAAATTGGCAATGGGTCCGGTGATCCGATGATAGGGAAACCCCGCCTTGGCCAAGAGCGCGTTGGCGTCTTTGGTCGTGGCTCCATCCGCAGCGACAAGATAGTCGAGCAAGCTGGATTTCAGGGGTAGCGCCGCCATCCTCTGATCGAAATAGACCAGCCTGCACTGCGGGTTGAACCGGACAGGGGCCTGACCATCATAGTGCTCAAGCTCTGGGTCATAGGCGCGAGAGATCGCGTTCAGCAGCATCGACTTGCCCGCACCATTGGCGCCCAATATCGCTATGCGGTCGCCCGCCGAAATACTGAGTTTGTCGATCGAGAAGAGTTTTCGTGTCCCGTCGGGGGTTGTCACATCGTAACCCTGGAGGCGGAGAGCAACCTTGGCATCCATATCGCCATCGTGCAGCTCTAGACGGCGTTCCCGGGCGACGTAGCTGTCAGCGCGTTCGGTCTCGATCCGGTCGATGCGTTTCTCGGTGGCCTTGGCGCGCTTGTGGAACTTGTCATTCTTGACGCCCCAGACACGGTAGCGCGCGGCCATCTTCTCAAGCCGCTCGATTTCCTTTCCCTCCAGTTGGCGGCGCACCGCGTCGGCGGCGTCGCGGTGCAAGAGCTGTTCGCGGGCGGCGCTAAATGGAACACCAAAGCTGTGGGCACCGTCGGAGCGAAGGAATAGGGTTCGGGTTGTCGCGCGCTCTAGGAATTCCCGATCGTGACTGACGATCAGCATTGGCAATCGGGCCTCGTCCTCAAGCCATCGCTCGAGCGTATTGATGTTCGACAGGTCCAGGTGATTGGTGGGCTCGTCTAAGATCAGGAGATCGGGCTCAGTCAGGCGAGCTGCCGCGGCGATCAGCATCAGTCGCTGCCAGCCGCCACTTAGGGTGCCAAACGGTTGCTGAGCGGTTTCGTGGGCGACCGCGATTTCGTCTAAGAGAACGTCAACCTTCCAGTCTTCTGACCCATCGGAAACGACAAGGGCTGACTCGAGCACCTCTCGCAGAGGGCGCTCACTCAAGCCTTGAGGAACCTCCTGCGGGACGTAGCCGACCTTCAAGCCTCGCGACTTGACGATCTGACCGTCATCGAGTTCGAGCTCACCCAATAAGCATTTTAGTAGGGTTGATTTTCCGGCTCCGTTTTCACCAACCAAAGCCGTTCGCGCGTCGTCCAGCTGGAAGCTGATATTCTCAAAGACACATGTTGCCCCGTAGAGGAACCTCGCGTTTTCAACTCCAAGCACCGCCATCCGGGACATTTCGACTCAGTCTCTTTCGATGGGGACGGGTGCCAGATGAAATCACTTAGCATCTCGCAACAGACCGTGAATTCTGTGTGCGCCTAGCGTCGGAAGACGCTCGCCGAGGTGGTGGAAGTAGCTTGTCAGGCGAGATATCTTGTATCGAATAGCGCTGACCGCGAATAGGCCTTGAATTCAACCCATTGGCAGGGCACACGGACCTGAACCGCTGACGCGTGGCGTCATCGCGAACACCCTCCAAGGTCCAGCATGTTTTCGTCCTTTTTCGGCGCCATCTCGAACGATATCGCCATCGATCTCGGAACCGCCAACACCCTCATCTATATGAAGGGCAAAGGCATTGTTTTGAATGAGCCTTCCGTGGTTGCGTTGCGCAATGTCGGGGGCCGCAAAATTGTTCACGCCGTGGGTGTCGATGCCAAGCAGATGCTGGGCCGTACGCCTGGCCATATGGAAGCCATTCGCCCGATGCGTGACGGGGTCATCGCCGACTTCGAAGTCGCCGAAGAGATGATCAAGTATTTCATTCGCAAGGTTCACAATCGCAAGGGCTTCGTGAACCCCAAGGTCATCGTGTGTGTTCCGTCGGGCGCGACGGCCGTGGAGCGGCGCGCCATCAATGACAGTTGCCTAAATGCTGGCGGCCGTCGCGTAGCGCTGATTGACGAACCGATGGCCGCAGCCATCGGTGCGGGCTTGCCGATCCATGAACCCACCGGGTCGATGATCGTCGACATTGGCGGCGGTACAACCGAAGTGGCCGTGCTGTCACTGTCGGGCATTGTCTATTCGCGGTCGGTTCGCGTCGGCGGCGACAAGATGGATGAAGCCATCATCAGTTATATGCGACGCAATCATAATTTGCTGATCGGCGAGACCACTGCTGAACGGATCAAGAAAGAGATTGGCACGGCGCGCGCGCCCTCGGACGGTGAAGGCCTGTCCATCGAGGTCAAAGGCCGGGACCTGATGCAAGGCGTGCCCCGGGAAGTGCGGATCAGCGAGAAGCAGGCCTCCGACGCGCTGTCGGAGCCCGTCAGCCAAATCGTTGAGGCTGTGAAGATGGCGCTTGAAGCTACGCCTCCTGAGCTGGCATCCGACATTGCTGATAAAGGGATCATGCTCACCGGCGGCGGGGCACTGCTTCGAGGCCTGGACGCTGAAATCCGCGATCACACCGGCTTGCCGGTGACCGTCGCCGATGACCCATTGTCTTGCGTGGCCCTTGGCTGTGGCAAGGTGTTGGAACATCCGAAATGGATGAAAACTGTGATGGACTCGTCTATCTCCTAGGCCCTGCTAACGCGCGCAATCAGCTGGGAATTGCGTTTTCTGGGAGTTTGTCTGTTAGGTGGCCCTGCGCGACAATCCATTTGGTGAGGTAAGGCTCCCTCTTGTACTCAGTGCTGCTGCCGCGCTGCTTGTAGCCCTTGTTGCCGCAATCGCACTCATCCTGTCGGACCGGCGAGAAACGTTCCAGACCGAGGCATATGGGGTAACCCGTAAGGTGGGAGACGCGGTTTCGGCTCCTGTTTCTGGCGCGCTGGCCACCCCGGTTCGCTGGGGCGGAAGCGTGTCGGATAATGTGAGCGCCTATTTCTTTGCTATGGCGGAAAACCGAAGGCTTAAGTCGGAGTTGCAGGTTGCCCGAGGCTGGCGCGACCGAGCGCTTCAACTGCAAGACGTGAACGAGCGGTATCGTATTTTACTGGGTTTGAAGACCGATCCACCCTTACCCATGGTCGCGGGACGCGCTGTTACAGAATCTCATGGGCCTTTCGCCAATAGCCGGCTGGTTGATGTCGGTTCAGAACGCGGCGTCGCGATCGGCAATCCTGCATTGAGCGAGAATGGTGTCTTGGGGAGGGTTGTTGGCGTGACTCAGGGGGCCAGTCGAATTCTCCTACTCACCGATGTCGCGTCGCGGACACCTGTCCTAATAGATCGAACCAACGCCCGCGCGATTTTGACCGGCGATGGCGGCCCCAACCCCCGGCTCGACTATCTGCGGGGGCGGGCCCCGGTCACTCAGAATGATCTTGTTTTGACTTCAGGGGACGGCGGCGTGTTGCCGCGGGGGTTGCCCGTTGGCCGGGCCGTCAGAGGGCTCGACGGACACTGGCGTGTGGCTCTGGCCTCAGACTCCGCAGCCATAGACTACGTTCGGATATTGCTGTTTCAGGACTTTCGCCAACTGATCGACGCTAAGGCCCTAGACAAGGGTCCACCACCGCCGCCAACCGCGAACGCAGTGGGTCCCGTATCGGAAGCGCAAAATCCGCTGGTCGCAATCGCGGCACCCACGACGGCGGAACGCTTGCCGAGACTTGCGCCGCCAACCCCTCCAGGCGCAGCCGTCGTTCGACCAAGTCCGCGGGTTGGCTCCGTAAAAACACCTGTGCCAGCCACGCTGCCAGCACCTCCGCCCGCGCCTTCTGCGGGTTCGGAGACTCCGCATTGAGCCGGTCTGCCACCCGCCCGCTTGACCCTCTATGGTGGATCGGCCTGCCGATGGTCTTGGCGCTGGTTGGAACCCTCGTGTTTCTACTTCCTATCCGCCCTTTCGGCCTGAGGCTCCCCGAGCCGGTGTTTGCAATGGTCTTGGCCTTCGCCTGGGCGGTCATTCGTCCGTCGGTCATCGCGCCCTTTGCCCTGTTAGCGATGGGTGTAATCATGGACATTCTGTGGGGATCACCGCTCGGGCTTTGGTCGCTTGCATTGTTGATCGCCCATGGCGTGATATTCTCTGTGCGCAGCGTCTTGGCCGGTCAAAGCTTGGGGGTCATGTGGGTTTGGTACGGTGCGGCGTGCATGGTGGCTGAGCTTGCGGCTTATCTTCTCACCCAAATCTTGGCTCAGGCCGTTCCGAATCTGATTTCGGCCGGGTGGCAAATTCTCGCGACCGTCTTGCTCTACCCTTTTGCGCACTTGTTGATCGATCGGTTCGAAGACGCCGACGTTCGGTTTAGATAGGCGTGGAATGAGCGAACCCTCTATCTTCTATACCGAGGTCAACGAACGCCAGGGCGAGTTCCATCGGCGGACTTTTCTGTTCGGTGCATTGGCGGGTTCGGGTATTTTGGCGCTTGGCTCGCGCCTAGCTTATCTGCAGCTCATCGAAGCTTCTCGCTATGAGAAGCTTTCGGCTTCCAACCAGTTCAATTTCAGGTTGGTAACGCCGCCACGTGGACTGATTGTCGACAGGAACGGCGTTGTTTTGGCCACCAATCGCCCGAACTTTCGCCTTCTAGTATCGCGGGAGGACGGCACCGACGCTGAAAAGACGGTCAAGGAGTTGGCCCAGTTTGTGCCGCTCGATGAGGCCCGCCAAAAGCGCCTGACCCACGACATTTCGACCGCGCAGAAGCGCACGCCGATCTCCGTGATGGAAGACATGAGTTGGGAGCAATTCGCCGCAATCAACGTCCGCGCTCCAGAGTTGACCGGCGTGACGGCGGACATGGGTGAAGTGCGGGTCTATCCGCACGGCGGGGCCTTTACTCATGTGATCGGCTATGTCGCCAAGGCCAATAAGACCGACTTGACCTCAACTGGGCCAAATTCAGAACCGATCATGCTGCACCCGAGCTTTCGGATCGGACGCCAGGGGGTCGAAAAGGCGTTTGACCTTGATCTGCGGGGTCGGCCCGGTGCGAAAAAGGTCGAGGTTGACGCGAAAGGACGGGAAGTCCGTCAAGCGCCCGGCGGTGATATCGCCCCGACCCCAGGCAGGGAAATCAAACTCTCCCTGGACTACGATATCCAGAACCGCGCCATGGAGGTCATGGGCGACGAGAGTGGCGCGGTGGTGATGTTGGATTGCCGGTCGGGGGACGTCCTATGTCTATTTTCCGCGCCGAGTTTTGATGCCAACCGTTTTGTTCGCGGGCTTACGGGGTCAGAGTACCGCGCGCTCTCGCAATATGAGCGAAAGCCGTTGTTGGACAAGGCGATGACGGGGCTCTATCCGCCGGGATCGACATTTAAGCCGACTGTGGCCCTGGCCGCGCTGGAGGCTGGGGTCAATCCTGAGCAGCGGGTGAATTGTACGGGTGGGTGGTTTTACGGTGGACGAACCTGGCGATGCTGGCGTCGCGGCGGTCACGGCTCGCAGAACATGCATGAGGCGATCAAGAACTCATGCGACATTTACTTCTATCAGACGGCTTTGAGAATTGGTCCCGATCCCATCGCTAAGGCCGCCACCGCGTTTGGCTTTGGCCAGGTTTTTGATCTTGGAATTCCGGGTCAAAAAAAAGGTGTTGTCGGTTCGCGGGAATGGAAGCGCAAAGCGGTTAAGCGCGAACCGGTTTGGCAGCCGGGCGACAGCGTCAGTTACGGCATTGGCCAGGGCTATGTGAATGTGAATGCGCTGCAGTTAGCTGTGATGACGGCGCGCCTGGCCAATGGCCGCAAAGCGCTGAATCCACGACTGATCCGTTCGATCGGCGGACAGGAGTTGCCCAGCGGTGCCGATGTGGCCGACCTTCCATTCTCGCAGGCCAACATCGATTATGTACGCGGCGGAATGATCGCCGTGGCCAATGACGTGTCGGGGACTGCCTATCGACAGAGCCAATTGGGGCTTGGCGATATCATGATGGCCGGGAAAACAGGTACGGCGCAGGTTCGCAGCTTTGATAATGTGTCGTCGCGCAGCAGTGCGGGCGTTCAGTGGAAGCTCAAGGATCACAACCTGTTTGTGGCCTTCGCCCCAACCGATAGTCCGCGTTATGCCATGTCAGTGATCATCGAACACGGTGGCCTGGGTGGTGCAACGGCCGCCGCCCCGCGGGCGAGGGAGGTCATGCGGGTCGCCCTCCTCAAGGACCCTGAAATGCGGGCGCGGATCGAACGGCCGGCCCCTTTGCCTGATCTGGAGCCAAGTCTGGGGACAGACACGTTGCAAGAGGGCGCATCACCAGAACTTCCCACACTAGGTGCGCCACCATCGACAGAGCCGGGAGCCCCCAGATGACCGTCAGCGCGCTTACCCGTCCCGGCGAACGCGACCGGCTTATCGTCAAGTTTGGTGAGATAGATTGGCTATTCTGCTTCGTGCTTTGCATGATTGCCGGTGCCGGATCGCTGATGATGTTCTCGATTGCGGGTTCCAGCTGGGAGCCTTGGGCGGCATCGCATTTGATCAAATTCGCCCTGTTCTTTTTCCTGATGATCGCTCTAGCCATGTTCGATTTAAGAGTCTGGTTAGCGCTGGCCTATCCCATCTACGGTGTTGCACTGGCGCTATTGATTGCGGTCGCCCTGGTTGGTGATATTCGGCTGGGTGCTCGGCGGTGGTTGGAACTTGGACCGCTTGGAAGTTTCCAACCCTCAGAGATCATGAAGATCGGACTGGTCCTGGCACTCGGGCGATTTTATCACGGCATATCGGCCGATAGCGCACGGCTATCTTGGTGGTTGCTAATTCCCGCCGTGATGATTGGCGTCCCGGTTCTGTTGGTCGCTAGACAACCCGATCTGGGAACGGCAGTGCTGCTGTCTTTGACCGGCCTCTCGGTCGTTGTTCTGGCGGGTTTGTCCTGGCGTTTGATCGCTGCTGGCGTTGTGGCCGTAGCTGCGGCCGTAGTTCCGATGTTCCTCTTTGTGCTGCATGACTACCAGCGCGAACGTATCCTGACGTTCTTGCATCCGGAAAATGATCCCTCCGGTTCAGGGTATCATATTTTGCAGTCCAAAATCGCTCTGGGTTCGGGCGGACTATTGGGCAAGGGATATGGTCTTGGTTCTCAGAGCCAGTTGAACTTCTTGCCGGAAAAGCAGACCGATTTCATTTTCGCAACCTTGGCCGAGGAATTCGGATTTGCGGGCTGCTTCTCAATCCTGTTTCTCTATGCGGTGATCATCTTCATGGCGCTCAGGATATCATCTCTGGCACATTCCCACTTCGGGCGATTGTCGGCGGCTGGAGTTACGGCAACCTTTGCATTCTATGTGCTGATCAACGGCGCGATGGTCATGGGCTTGGCCCCAGTCGTTGGGGTGCCCATGCCGCTATTGTCCTACGGAGGCACGGTCATGCTAACGGTTATGAATGGCTTTGGCCTTGTCCAATCCGTGAGGGTCCATCGTTATTCTGAAGTCTCGAGCGGCAAGGGTGCCTTGCTTTAGGGAGAGCGCCAATGCCGGAATTCAGAACCATCGACACGGGCACGGTGAAACTGCGCTGCGCTATGGAGGGAACAGGCCCGCTCGTCATCATGGTCCATGGCTTTCCGGAATCTTGGTACTCTTGGCGTCATCAGATTAGGCCGGTCGCCGAGGCGGGTTTCACCGCTTGCGCCATTGATGTGCGCGGCTACGGCGGGTCAGACAAGCCTCATCCCATAGAAGCCTACGGTTTGGAACAGATCGTCGGCGACCTGGTCGGCCTTGCCGAGGCGCTGCAACCGGGCCAGCCGGCGGTGTTGCTGGGGCATGACTGGGGCGCGCCGATAGTCTGGAACGCGGCCCTGACCGTCCCGATAGCTTCAGGGCGGTAGGGGCGCTGTCAGTGGCCTATCTCGGTCTGGGGGAACGGCCGTTCTCGGACTATTTTCATGACCTCTTTACGGCGAAGAACCGGTTCTTCTATCAAGCCTATTTCCAGACTGAAGGGGTCGCCGAGGCAGAGGCAGAGGGCGATGTCCGGGGGTTCATTCGTAAGTTTGTCTACGCCATTTCGGGCGACTCGAAGCCCGGAAGCTGGCCGATGAACAAGACGGCGGCGGACGATCTCCTGACGGGACTAATAGATCCCAATCCCTTCCCGGCATGGATGACGGAGGCTGACCTCGACTACTATATTGGCGAGTTCCAGGCGTCAGGTTTGCGCGGACCGATAAACCGCTACCGCAATCACGAAGCCGACTTCGCGTGGCAGAGCCAGTTTCGAGGTCGCAAGATCGAGCAGCCCGCCCTGTTCATCTCGGGCACGCGCGACATGGCTTATAATATGTTCGGCGGACCTGATCCTTTGCCGATCATGCGTCAACACGTGACCAACTTGCAGGTGGCTGAAGTCTTGGAGGGCTGTGGGCATTGGACCCAGCAGGAGCGCCCCGCCGAGGTTAACGCGCTGTTGATCCCCTGGCTCAAGGCGCTTTAGACCGCGATGGCCTGATCGGTCGCGCGCACGAGTCCATCGACGATCCCCGGCTCAGTGGAGGCGTGACCCGCGTCCCACACGACGTCGAACCTCGCTTCGGGCCAAGCGGTCTTCAAAGCCCAAGCCGTGGCCATCGGTGTGACCACATCAAACCGGCCCTGAACGATCCAACCGGGAATATGGCGGATTTTACCGATGTTTTTCAGCAACCATCCGTCTTCATCGAAGAAGCCTTTGTTGGCGAAGAAGTGGCATTCGATCCGGGCAAAGGCTATGGCGAAATCCACCTCGTTGAATTTCGAAGGTCGGGCTTCCGGGCCACGAATGGAAATGGTGTCACCTTCCCATTGGCTCCACGCCGCAGCCGCCTCAGCCTGAATCGCCCGGTCAGTGTGGGTGAGGCGCCGGTGGTAAGCGGCCATCAGGTCGCCCTGCTCTTCGACAGGTATGGGCGCTATGAAACGCTGCCAAGCATCGGGGAAAATCATTGAGGCCCCGTCCTGGTAGAACCATTTCACCTCGCGCTCGGTCAGCAGGAATATGCCGCGCAGCACGAGGGACTCAACACGATCAGGGTGCTTGATGGCGTAGGCGAGCGCCAGGGTGGAGCCCCAGGATCCGCCGAACACGCACCATTTTTCAATACCCAGATGGACGCGCAGGCGTTCGATGTCCTCAATCAGCGACCAAGTTGTGTTGTCCTCAAGCGAGGCGTTGGGCCGCGACTTGCCACAGCCGCGTTGGTCGAACAGGACCATCTTCCATTTGTCGGGGTCGAAGTAGCGCCGCATGGTCGGGTTGACAGCCCCGCCAGGGCCGCCGTGCAGGATGACGCAAGGTTTGCCAGTCGGATTGCCGCAGATCTCATAAAAGATTTCATGAGGCCCATCGGTGGGCATGAGCCCCTGGTCGAAAGGCTCGCACTCACGGAAAAGACCACGGCGATAAGCGGTTGAAGAGATGCCGGGAGAGGGTGCGGTGCGATCCATCCCGCCTATTAGAGCCTTAGAGCGAAAACAGGAAAGGCTTTGCGCCTAGCTGGGGAACTTCCGGGTCATCCAATCGATGATCAGCTTGTTGACCTCGTCAGGCTTTTCTTGCTGGGTCCAGTGGCCGCTGCCGAGCACTAGCGCCTTCTCCAAGTCGCCAACGCGATCTTCCATGCCGTCGGCCATGGCGGGAGAGAGCACGATGTCTTTCTCGGCCATGATCATCAGGCAGGGGATGCCGTCCACGCGCGTTGGGAAGTCTATCGATCGTTCCCAGTTGCGGGTGAAATTGCGGTACCAGTTGATGCCGCCCGTAAAGCCCGTGGCTTGGAAACTTTCGACAAATGCGGCCAGTTCGTCAGCGGTGAGCAGCTGATTGGCGGTGTCGGATTTGTCCCAGGCCGCTAGAGCATCGCCAAAGGCGAAGTTATTTTGTCCGGAGTCCGGGGCCGCAGCAGCCTCCAGGGCTGCGGGCGTGCGCATAAAGAAGCGCATGGTCTTTTCGACGTCGGCAGCGAGAGCCGCATCTGCGATGCCGGGCTTCTGGAACCAGACGATGTACATGTCCTCGCCAAAGGCCATGCGCATGCCGACAATCGGGTCGAACTGACTGCGTACCATGAAGGGCGTGTTGACGCCGATGACGCCTGCGCAACGGTTGGGGTGGATGAGCGGCATTTGCCACACGACGATGCCACCCCAGTCATGGCCACAGAACACGGCCTTCTCGACGCCCAAATGATCCAGCAAGCCGACCATGTCACCGGTCAAGTGCTCGATGTCGTAGTCGGTGATCGCCTCGGGGCGGGAGGTTAGGCCATAACCGCGCTGGTCTGGAGCAATGGCCCAGATACCGGCGGCTTCGCAGGCCTTAAGTTGGTGGCGCCAGGAAAAGGCCAGCTCGGGAAAACCATGGCAGAAGATGATCGGAACGCCCTTGCGTGGTCCAACCTCATAATAGGCCATATCAATGCCATTGACCTTTGCGTGCTGCACGGGGGGCATTTGGCGGGCGAGCGCGGGCATGATCGAGTCTCCGTTGAATGACCACTTTGGCCGAGTTCCTGCCGGGTAAAGCAAGAGCCTCGAGACTATCGATTTGGTGAAATCTCGCTAGAAGGGGGCCATGAATTCGTCAATACGCCCAGCTGAAGCCCCGACGCCCTGGGGGTTGGTGATCCTGTTGGGTGCTTTGACCGGCTTCGCGCCGATGTCCATCGACATGTACCTGTCTAGCTTTCCAGCGATTGGTGCGGACCTTGGTGCCTCACCGGCCCAGGTTCAGGGTACGCTGGCGACGTTCTTTGCCGGTATGGCGATTGGGCAGTTCATCTATGGTCCGGCTTCGGACCGATGGGGCCGGCGGCTGCCGATCATGGTGGGCGTGGCGATCTTCCTAGTGGCCTCGGTGGCTTGCGCGTTGGCGACCTCGCCTGAAATGTTGCTCAGCGCGCGGTTTGTTCAGGCGCTGGGAGGATGCGCCGGCGGTGTGGTGTCTCGCGCCGTGGTTCGTGACAAATTCAACCATAGCGACACGGCGCGGATGTTGTCGTTGATGACCTTGATCATGGGCATGGCACCGATCTTGGCACCGATGCTGGGCGCGGCATTGCTGGTTTGGGGCGGGTGGCGGCTGAATTTCTGGGTGCTGACGGGATTTGGTGCGGTGGTCGGCGGTCTGGCCATTTGGAAGCTTGAAGAGTCACGTTCGGCGGCGACGGAGGCTCAAGCGCGCTCAGAGAACCCGTTATCGGCGTACCTGGCTCTACTTATGCAGCCGCGACTGGTGGGTTATGTCCTTGCCGGTGCTCTGAATGGGGCGGTGTTGTTCACCTATGTCTCGGGATCGCCAGACCTCTTGATGGGCACCTACAAGGTTTCGCCAACGCAGTTCCCCTGGCTATTCGGGCTGAATGCGGTGGCGATCATCGGGTCCAATCAACTCAATCGCTACGCCCTTCGATACTGGACGCCGGACCGGGTGCTACGCCGGGCGAGCTTGATCGCTGTTGTGATGGCCTCGCTGCTGGCCGTGGCGGCGTTTAGCGGAATTGGTGGGGGTTGGACAGTCTTGCCACTGCTGTTCCTGCTGCTCAGCAGCATGGGCTTCATGCAGGGAAACACCATGGCTGGGGCGCTTAGCGTTGATACTCTGCGGGTGGGGTCGGCATCTGCCTTGATGGGCGGGGCTTCGTTTGGCGTCGGGGCTATGGCGTCGAGCCTGGTTGGTCTGCTGCATGACGGGACAGCCAAGCCTATGGCCATGACGATGGTGCTGGCCCTGGTCAGTTCGGCCTTGGTGCTGCGGTGGCTGGCCCTTCCAAAAGCCGATCAGGATTGAGGTTGATCGGCATCAAGCGCGGCCCAGGCCAAGGTCGCCCAGCCCGCCAGGAACAATAGGCCTCCCAGCGGGGTTATCGCGCCTACCCAACGCGGCGCACCCCACGCCAGGGCGTAGAGTGAGCCGGAAAATAGCAGGACTCCAGGCAAGAACATGGCCGGGGCGAAGCGGGCGCGTCTGGCTCCGATCTGCATGAAGGTGGCGCAGGCGAAGGTGGCAATACTGTGCATGAAGCCGTATTGCGCGCCGGTCTTTAGCAACTCCTTGGCTCCCGGATCGTGGACGCCGTGGGTTGCGAAGGCCCCCACGGCGATGGCGACGAAACCGCTGAGTGCAGCCAGCGCCATCCAGTATCGGCGCGGCATGATATCAGCCCCAGACCTGCGGTCTGCGTCCGGCCCAAGGTGCCTCCTTTTCCAGCTGTGCGGCGAGCCGGAAGAGGGTGGCTTCATCGGCGAAACGGCCAGTGAACATCATGCCGACGGGCAGGCCATTGGCGGAGACCTCGAGCGGCAGGGACAGTGAGGGTTGGCCCGAGAAGTTGAAGGGAGGGGTATAGGGGAAGACCTCACCCTGGCGGCGATTCACCTCGCGCGGTGGCAGGTTGACCGGGTCGATATAGCCGATTTCCGGCACCGGGGTTCCGAGCACGGGAGATAGATAGACATCCCAATTTTCGAAGAAAGCTAGTGTTCGGCGGTTCAAGACGCGCAGGTCTTGCCAGCCCTTGAGGGCCATTTCGCCGGTGACCTTGCGACCACCTTTCATAGAGGCCCAGGTGAGGGGCTCAAGTTCGTCGGGCTCTGGCTCGCGGCCAACCTGTTCGATCAGGCGAGCCATGTCGGCGGCAAAGTTGGCTCCAGAGACGGGCCCACGGGCAGCGTAAAGGGCGCGGTAGTCGATGCCCAGACCCTGTTCGACCACCTCATGTCCCAGACGCTTGAGGAGATCGGCGGTGCGTTCCAGGGCGGCCTGGATTTCCGGGTCGATGGGGCGACCTGAGGGGGTCTCAGAAGACCAGGCGATGCGGAGTTTTCCCGGGCTCGCGAGGATTTCCTCCATGTAGGGCCGCGCCTTGGTTGGGGGCGTGAAGGGGGAGTCCAAACGTGGAACGCCGGTGGCGTCGAGCATAGCGGCACTGTCACGGACCGTGCGGGTGACTACATGGTCGACCGTGAACCCCATGGCGTAGGCCGTATCGTCGCCGCCGTTGGGATTGCGGTCGCGGGTGACCTTCATGCCCAC
>JANPNB010000347.1:0-2460 GCA_031427275.1 Alphaproteobacteria bacterium
CCCCAGACTGGCAGGCCTGGAGCCTAGAACCCTGGGCCATCGAAGAGCGACGAACCCAAGTTCCGGGATCCCCCTACAACACACAGCCAAACCCTCTAGATCATACACCCAACATACACAGTGACGACGACCTGAGAGAAGCCCCGGCTTAGCGCCGCCCCTTAAACCCGGTCGCCACCAGATAGGTCTCCGAACTGTCGGCCCGGCTGGCTCTGGGCTTGAGGTTCTTCACCTCGGTGAAGTGCTTCTTCAGCGTCGCAATGACCACCGAGGTTTCCCCGCCTTGGAAGGCCTTGGCGATGAACGATCCGCCGGGCTTCAAGACGGTTACGGCAAAGTCCACCGCCGCCTCGATCAATCCCATAATCCGCAAGTGGTCGGTCTTGCGATGGCCAACCGTGTTGGGTGCCATGTCCGACAGCACCACATCAGGCGCACCGCCCAACAGCTCAATCAACAACGGCCCGCAAGCCGGGTCCGTAAAATCCATCTGCACAATGGCAGCCGGCGGCAAAAGATCGACCGGCAACAGATCGACGCCGACAATCTGGGTCACGCCCCGCTCAATCGCCACCTGGGTCCAGCCGCCAGGGGCCAGGCCCAAATCGATCACCCGCGCGCCCGGCTTCAGCAGCCGCAGTTTGTCGTCGATTTCAGTCAGCTTATAGGCCGCGCGACTACGGTACCCGTGCGCCCGGGCCTTGGCCGCAAAGGGGTCATTGACCTGCCGTTCCAGCCAAGCCTGCGACGACGGTGTGCGCATGCGGGCCGTCTTCAGGCGGGCAGGCTTGCCCCGGCCCTCCTCCGTGCCCCCCGTCGGCGGCTTGACCATGCGCTTACGCGGCGGCGGATCATCACTCATCAACCGGCTCCACCATGGCGACTTCTGCGGCGCCGACGCTTTCGGCTTCCCCCACTCGACATGAGCGACATCAGAATGCCTTCCCGCAGACCGCGATCAGCCACCCGCACCCGCGTGCAGGGCCAGAGTTCTTGCACGGCCTGTAGGATTGCCGCCCCAGCCAACACCAAATCAGATCGATCTGGCCCGATGCAGGGCTGATCGGCCCTCTGCTGAGGACTGAGATTAAGCAACAGGCCCGCCGCCGCCTCGCACTCGTCCCGCGACATCCAAATACCGTCCACTTGAGCGCGGTCATAACGCGGCAATCCCAGATGCATCCCGGCTAGGCTGGTTATCGCGCCCGAAGTTCCAATCATGTGGGCCGCATCAGCATCAAATATCGAACGCATCGGGTCGGCGCGACGAAACGTCGCCAAATCTGCTTTCACGTGCTCGACCATGGCGCGGAACCATGTCGGTGTCGCCGCGTCCCCTTCCGGGAACAATTCAGCCAAGGTGACCACACCGATAGGAATGGAGTGCCAGGCCTTGATCGGTAATTTCCCTGCGGCAAAGCGCGCAATGTCGCCGTCTAACCCACCCCCCGTTAGGTCAACCCAGGACAACTCCGTTGACCCGCCACCGACATCGACAACCAGGGCCGCCTTAGACGTCTTGTCCAAAAGGTTGAGGCAACCGGCGACAGAGAGTTGAGCTTCCTCGCGAGGGGTGATGACTTCGAGCTTCAGGCCCGTTTCTTCCGCGACCCGAGCTATAAATTCCGGACCATTTTCCGCAGATCGACAAGCCTGAGTCGCGATCGCCTTTAGCTTCAGCACCCGGCGACGGCGCACTTTTTCGGCGCTGATCTTCAACGCCGCCATGGCGCGGTCCATGGCGATCTCTGAGAGGCGACCGGTCTGCGACAGGCCCTCTCCCAAACGAACAATCCTAGAGAACGCCTCAACGACGCGGAAACTGCGCCCGGCGGGGGTGGCAATCAACAGTCGACAGTTGTTGGTACCGAGATCCAGCGCGCCGTACAGCGGTGGATCTCCAACGGATTTCTCCCGGCCATTCGTGATGGCACCGGGCGCATGCAGCGCCTCAGACATGGACCTTGTCCTTCGCAGGCGCGAATACGCCTCAGTTGTGACAACCTTAGCCGATAGATTGGGCACTCGGAAGGCGTTGTCTTGCGATCTGCGGTGGGATCATTACGTTCACCTCCCAGTTAGGTGATTTGGTATAGATTCTTCTGATGAACGTTCAGACCGAAAATCAAAGCGTGCAGAACCCGTTGGCCTTGGCCGATGTGCGTCTTGCCAAATTCGCCATCGGTGATGTCGTGAAGCACCGTGTTTTCGCCTTCCGGGGCGTGATCTTCGATGTCGATCCCACCTTCTCGAACACGGAAGAGTGGTGGCTATCGATCCCCGAGCACGTTCGGCCGCGCAAGGATCAGCCATTCTACCATCTTCTCGCCGAGAACGACGAGAACGCCTATGTCGCCTATGTCTCGGAGCAAAACCTGCTCCCCGACGAGAGCGGCGAACCCGTGGGCCATCCTCAGGCACCCGTGTTGTTCGATTCTTTCGACGGCGCGCACTACACCC
>JANPNB010000348.1:0-5985 GCA_031427275.1 Alphaproteobacteria bacterium
GAAGAACTGACCCTGACCACCAACGGTACGCGGCTGACCGAGTTTGCCGCTGATCTAGCGCGGTTCGGCGTGCGACGGATCAATGTTTCAATGGATACGCTCAAGCCCGACCTGTTCCGCAAACTTACGCGCGGCGGGGACCTGGCAAAGGTGATCGCCGGGATCGACGCCGCGCTTGCCGCAGGTCTGAAGGTCAAGATCAATGCTGTAGCCTTGAAGGATGACAATGCCGGAGAGCTGGCCGACCTGATCGCCTGGGCCCACGCGCGCGGGGCTGAGGCGACCCTGATTGAGGCCATGCCACTGGGCGAGATCGAGGTGGATCGCACTGACCAGTTCCTGTCACTCAAGGATGTACGGCGAGACCTGGAGAGCTTTTGGACCCTGACCGACAGTGACCATGTTACCGGCGGCCCAGCTCGCTATGTCACCGTGGCCGAAACCGGCGGGCGGTTGGGCTTCATCACGCCGATGAGCCACAATTTCTGTGAGGCCTGCAACCGGGTGCGGCTGACCTGCACGGGCACCCTGCACACCTGCCTAGGGCGCGAGGATGCCAGCGACCTGCGGGCGGTCATGCGGGCCGGAGCCAGTGATGAGGGTCTGGTGGACGCAATCCGCCTGGCGGTCGACGCAAAGCCCCTTGGTCATGATTTCCAGATCGCTCGGAATTCGGCCCCTGCCGTTGCGCGGCACATGTCGACCACGGGAGGTTAGGCCGTGGCCCGGGTGCTTCTGTTTGGCGCGCTGAGCGACATTGCCGGTTGGCGGGAACGGGACGTTGAGAGCCACTCCATCGCCAGCCTTAGAGCCTTGCTGACGGCGCAGGATCAGCGGCTGGGTGATGCGCTCGGTGGACCCGGGGTTCAGGTTGCCGTGGACCAGGCGATCGTTCGGGGCGAAGCTCTGTTGTCAGCCCGGTCTGAGGTCGCCTTCCTGCCGCCGATGAGCGGCGGATGATTACGCTTACCGATCAGGCTTTTGAGCCAGGGCGTTTGCTGAGCGAGTTCTCGGCAGGGCGGCTTGAGACCGGCGCTGTGGCGACCTTCACCGGCCTTGCACGCGGCGAGCAGGGGCAGGCCGAGATTCTCGAACTGCAGGCCTATCCTGGCTTTACCGAGGCGCGGATCGCTGAGCATACGGCGGCGGCGGCGGCGCGCTTCGGATTGCAGGACGTGATGATCGTTCATCGGGTGGGACGGGTCGCGCCGGGCGAGGCTATCGTCTTCGTGGCCACGGCGGCGGGACATCGTCGCGCCGCCTTTGAGGCCTGCGATTTTCTGATGGACTACCTGAAGAGTAGGGCCCCCTTCTGGAAGAAGGAGATCGGCCCGAGCGGCGAACGCTGGGTCGAACCAAGGCCGCAAGACCACACCGATATTGCCCGCTGGGAGACGACACCGAAATGAACGCTTTAAGCCCCAATGGCCTGCAGCCGGGCGGCCGCATCGATCAGAGCGCCAAGATCGCGCCCGTCCGCGTGGCCGTGCTGACCGTATCTGACACTCGGGATGAAGAGAGCGATACCTCTGGTCATGTGCTGGCGGAGCGGATTACTAGCGCAGGCCACGAGCTGGCCGCCAAGGAGATCGTCAAGGATGACGTGGCCCAGATTCGCGAGCAGGTGAACGCCTGGGTGGCGTCGGGAACGGTAGATGCGATCATCACCACCGGTGGCACAGGGATCACTGGTCGCGACGTGACGCCCGAGGCCATCGAACCGCTGTTCGACAAGAAAATCGACGGCTTCTCAGTGATCTTCCATCTGGTCAGCTATCAATCGGTGGGCCTCTCCACCTTGCAGAGCCGCGCCACGGCGGGCCTGATCAAGGGGGTGTTCGTATTCTGCCTGCCCGGCTCCAACGGCGCGGTCAAAGACGGCTGGGACAAGGTGATCTCGGCCCAACTCGACAGCCGCCATGGCCCCTGCAACATGGTCGAGCTGATGCCTAGGTTGTTGGAAGTGTGAGCCAGCTCACCCACATTGATGAGACCGGCAGGGCCAATATGGTCGATGTCTCAACCAAGGCCGTGACAGCCCGCGAGGCTGTAGCGCAAGGCTTTGTCCGCATGTCGGCGGCAACCTTAGCCCTGGCGCTCTCCGGCGATGCCAAAAAGGGCGACGTTCGCGCTACCGCCGAGATCGCCGGGATCATGGCGGCCAAGAAGACTTCTGACCTAATTCCCCTCTGTCACCCCTTGGTGCTGTCGAAGGTGGAGGTTCGGGTCGAACCTGGCGAGGGCGGCTTGGCCGTCACCGCGCGGGTCAAGACTTCGGGTCAGACAGGCGTTGAGATGGAGGCGTTGACGGCGGTCAGTGTCGCCTGCCTGACCGTCTACGACATGCTCAAGGCCGCCGACAAGGCCATGACTATCGAGACCGTGCGTCTGCTGACCAAGACTGGCGGAAAGTCCGGCGACTGGTCACGTCCATGAAACTGATGACTGTTGAGGCAGCGCGGGCGGCCATGCTGGAGGAGGTCTCGCCGCTCAAGCATGAAACGGTTGCCTTGGCTCAGGCCGTCGGTCGGGTGCTTGGTGAGAGTGTCGCGGCAGTGCGTGATCAGCCGCCCTTCACCAATTCGGCCATGGATGGTTGGGCCTTGCATGCGTCGAGTAGCGCTCAGTCCTTGACGATCGTCGGCGAGAGCGCCGCCGGACATGGGTTCGAAGCCGAACTTCGGCCAGGCCAAGCTGTCCGGATTTTCACGGGGGCCGCCTTACCAGTGGGCGCAGATGCCGTCGTCATCCAAGAGGACGCGACGCGAGCAGGCGACCAAATCCAGGTCCCAATCTCTGAACCTGGCGACAACATCCGTAGGGCGGGAAAAGACTTTCGTGCCGGCGATATATTGCTTGAGGCCGGGCTCCGGATCGACCCGTGGCGACTGTCGCTTGCCGCTTCTGCGGGCCGTGCAGAGCTAATAGTGGCAGTAAGACCGCGTGTCGCCATCCTGTCGACGGGCGAGGAAATCGTGGAGGCTCCGGCAATGCCTGGTCCCTTCCAGATCTATGATTCAGGCTCTCCCGCCCTGAAGGCCATGGTCGAGGGATGGGGTGGTATTGCCACCAAGCGCTCAGGTATCCGAGACCAGCTGGACGCCGTGATCGCAGCCATGCGTGACGCCGATTGCGATCTGATCGTCACCCTGGGAGGTGCCTCCGTAGGCGACCACGATCTGGTGCGTACCGCGGCGCTGGAACTGGGTCTGCGCTATTGTGTGGAGAGCGTCGCGGTGCGGCCGGGCAAGCCGACCTTCTTTGGTGTGCTGGCGGATGGTCGGCGGTTGCTCGGCCTGCCGGGCAATCCGGCCTCAGCCTTTGTCTGCGCCGAGTTGTTCTTGAAGCCATTGATCGCGGCGTTCTGCGGGACCACAGCCGAGCCGACGATGGAACAGGTCTCCCTTGCCGTAGGCATTCCAGCCAATGGCCCTCGGGAGCACTGGATGCGCGCTAACGTCGCGGCGGACGGCACAGTTACGCCTTACGGCGATCAGGACTCGTCCTTGGTGAGTGTGTTTGCGGGCGCCAATGCACTATTGCGCCGAAAGAGCGGGGCACACGCCGCCTCTGCGTCAGATAGGGTGGACATCCTACGACTGGTTCGAGGATAGTCGCTGAGCTTGGCTTGGGAGGCCTGCGTGATGTCCAAAACTGAACTCGACTCTCCATTGGCCGGCCTGAAGGTCTTGGATTTCTCTCGGGTGCTTGCTGGACCATTCGCTGGGCGGATGCTGTGCGACCTTGGTGCAGACGTGGTCAAAGTCGAACCCCCCGACGGGGACGTGACCCGCATGTGGGGCAAGGTGCTGGGTGGTGCGCCCGGCTACTTCCACCAACAAAACGCCGGCAAGCGCAACATCTGCATCGACCTTCGGGCGCCCGGTGCGCGGGAGTTGGTGTTTGATCTTGTGCGCCAAGCCGACATCGTGATCGAGAACTACCGGCCAGACGTGATGCCGCGGTTGGGCCTGGGCTATGAGGCGCTCAAGGCGATCAATCCACGCCTGATCATGCTGTCGATCTCTGGCTTCGGCAAGGATGGGCCGGAATCCCAGCGACCGGCCTATGCACCCATTGTCCATGCCGAGGTCGGGTTGCTGGCGCGCACCGTGCGACGGGCCAAGGTGGCGTACCAAGATCTGCCGCTATCGGTGGCCGACACCAATGCTTCGCTGCATGGCTTGGTGGGCATCTTGGCGGCCTTGCACCTGCGCGCGCGCACCGGCACGGGTCAGCACATTGATATGGCCATGGTCGATGCCACCTTGGTGACCGATGACCAGATCCATTACGAACTGGAAGACTCCGAGGCGACTATGGGTCTGCCCAGCGATGTCTGGGAGACCGGGGCCGGGCCGATCCTGATTTCTGGCGACTTCCGATTTCTCTGGCGTTTGCTGACGACGAAGTTGGGGGTTGAAGATCCGACAACGAGCGAGATGGAGCTTGGGGCCAAGATCGCCCTCCGGCGCCAGACGGTGACCGATTATCTCGGCAAGTTTGCGACTTGGGATCAAGTGGGTGAGGCCATGTCGGCGATCAACATGGCCTGGGGTCAGGTGCGCCACGGGGCCAATCTGCGCGATCAACCCACCCTGCGCCATCGCGGCTCGATTGTGGAGATCGACGATCGGGAGGGCGGAACTCGCCCCATCCCGCAGTCACCCTACCGGTTCTCTAACGCCAAGAGCGGTGTTCGAGGTCCAGCCTCGACCCGAGGCGAGCACAATCAGACCATCCTGACCGAGTGGCTTGGCCTAGGGTCTGAGGCGATTCAGGCCCTGACCGTCGATGGAGTTCTAGGGTCAGACCAAACTTAAGGCCCTACTCCGCCTGCCGGGATGTCGCCAATTTAGCCAAGTTGTCCTCGTGGTCTTTCCGGCTGAGATTGTAGGCGGCCATAACCGCCAGCATGGCCATCCAAAGGCTAAGGATGGTCGGCACATAATAGGCCCCCAACCGCCAAATCGTGTCGGGCGACACCTGTGAGGGATCGGCGCCCTTCGGCAGTTGAGCCATGGTCAGGACAAAGGTTGCCGCCGTTAGTCCGATACCGCCGACGACCTTTCGGATGAAGGCAGAGGCGGCGAAGAAGATGCCCTCTGAGCGGCGTCCGGTCTTGACCTCAGCCTGCTCGACTAGGTCGGCCATCATCGCGCCTGACAAAATCTGGAAGCAGATGATCAGACCGACATCGAACATGGTTGCGAAGAACACGAACCAGAAGACGAAGGGGTCGCCGTTATCGGGCAACACGCCCATCAACCGCAGCACGATGGGCATGGGCGAACCCAAGAAGGCGATCAGACCGATGATGATGGCACCGCGCTTCTTACCGATTGTGCGGCTGACGATCGGGGCCAGGGTCGCGCCGATCACCGCGGAGATGAACACCCCCATGGTGACGAAGCCGCTCTGCTGGGTGGTGAAGTTCCAGAAGTAGGTGAAGAAGTAGAACGACAGCGCCGCCGACAGGCCCGAGGCGATGGCCCCGAAGATTGCCGAGATAAACAGGGCGATGAAGGATCGATTGGCCAGGGTCTCGAAGATTTCTTTGAAGATGGTGACCGGTGTTAGGCGGCGTTGCGGTGGTGGGCTTTTCAGCGTGGCGATCCGCGAATGGGTGCCGAGTGCGGAGACCAGAATCGAGACCAAAATCAGCCCCGAGGCAATCATCCCATAGGTCGAGTAGGCGTCGCGGTTGAACTGGCCGTTAGGGATCGCCTTGGTGGCAAACATCGGGAACAGCACCGAGAACATGAAAACCGACATGGCATTGCCGCCAGTCCAGCCCCAGTAGGACCGGTGCGAGAGCAGGGTGCTGCGCTCATCGTAGTGATCGGTCAGCTCAGGTGCCAAGGCGGTAGACGGGATCTCATAGAAGGAGATGAACACCCGGATCGTCACGGCCAAGATCAGCAGATACCAAAAGGTCGCGCCATCAGACCATGCGTCCGGCGGATTCCAGAGCAGGAAGTAGCT
>JANPNB010000349.1:0-18931 GCA_031427275.1 Alphaproteobacteria bacterium
AAGGCCGTCAGCGGCGGCTTAACCTAACTCCCTCGCCAGCACGTCGCGGTCCAGGTCCTTGTCCCAGCGGGCAATGACCAGGGTCGCGACGCCGTTGCCAACCAGGTTGGTCAAGGCGCGGCACTCGCTCATGAACCGGTCCACCCCGACCAACAGCGCCAGCGCGGTGATCGGGATGGTCGGCACGACGGCCAGGGTGGCGGCGAGCGTGATGAACCCGGCCCCCGTCACTCCGCTAGCTCCCTTTGAGGTCAGCATCGCTACCCCGAGCAGGGTCAGTTCCTGGGTGAGCGTAATGTGGGTATTGGTCGCCTGGGCCAGGAACAGGGTGGCCAGCGTCATATAGATGTTGGTGCCGTCCAGGTTGAAGCTATAGCCGGTGGGGATGACGAGGCCCGCCGTGGTCTTGCCGACACCCAGCCGCTGCATCTTGGCGATCATCTGCGGCAGCACGCTCTCCGACGACGAGGTGCCCAGCACGATCAACAGCTCCTCGCGGATATAGGCCAGGAACTTGAAGATCGAGAACCCAGCCAAGAGAGCCACGATGCCCAGCACCACGATCACGAACAGCAGCGATGTCGCATAGAAGGTCGCCACCAGGGCCGCCAGTTGACCAGCGCCGCCAGACCGTACTTGCCGATGGTGAACCCCATGGCCCCGAATGCCCCGATGGGGGCCAGCCGCACCACCACCGCGATGATGCCAAAGAATAGGTGGGAAATGTCGTCCAGCGCGGCCGAGACCTTGTCGCCCAACGGCCCCAGCCGCGTGCAGGCAAAGCCGGTGATCACCGCAATGACCAACACCTGCAGCAGCGCGCCCTCGGCAAACGCGCCAAAGAAGGTCTCGGGTATCAAGTTAAGCAGGTATTCGACCAGGGTTCCGCCATGCTTGGCCTTGTCAACATAACTGGCCGCGACATTGGGGTCCAAGGTGGCGGGATCGACATTGAACCCCCTGCCTGGCTGGACCAGCTTGCCCACCACCAGACCGATCACCAGGGCCAGCGTCGAAATCACCTCGAAATAGAGGAGCGTCTTGGCCCCTAGCCGCCCGAATGCCTTCATGTCGCTCATGCGCGCAATGCCGCCGGCCACGGTACAGAAAATCACCGGCGCAATGGCCATTTTGATTAGCCGGATGAACCCGTCACCGAGCGGCTTAAGCTGCACGCCGATGTCTGGCCAAACCGCGCCGACCAGCACACCCAAAGCGATGCCAAACAGCACCTGAACATACAACAAACCTGCAAGCTTTCGCACGCGATCAACTCTCCCCAAACACCGCCACATACGCTATCACCCCCAGCGCAGGCCCGGTAGCTCAGCAGGATAGAGCAGCGCTTTCCTAAAGCGAAGGTCGGGGGTTCGAGTCCCTTCCGGGCCGCCACGCCGTCTATAGCCAAGCCACACCTTGGCTGATGGCAGGGGTTACAGCGGCATTGCGAACCTCGAACCGAACAGGGCCGCCACTCGCCATTTCGTATCGGATCGTGATGGCCTCTCCCGGAATGATCATGCCCGAGAAACGGCCTGTCATGCGCTTGAGGCGCGCCACGTCACGTCCGCCATGGGCGCGAAGAATTGCCAGCCCCGCCAAGGCCCAGGTCGCTGTTCCGTGCAAGATAATGTCAGGCAGACCGGCGGCCAGCGCAACGGCGCGCTCAGTATGGATGGGGTTCCAGATGTCGGCGCATTCAGAATAGACGTGGGGCATTTCACGCGGAACGATGAAGCTCAGTGTCTGAGCGTTGTGGCTCAACGGTGCCGTGTCGCTCGCCGCCAAACCGGTGATGGGCTCCAGGCTTACGGGGTCTCCGACGAGCTGGACGTCGCGATAAATCGAGCTGGTCAGGGTCGTTGTTACCAGATCGCCACTGTTTTCCTCCCGGGTCGTCAGGCGACAGACGGTGAGTACACCAGATCGAAGGGTTGTCGCCGAAATCAGCTGGCCATCGGTGACCAGGCGATCACCCACGCGCATAGGGCGGTGAAAGGTCGAGTCCTGAATAGCGTGCACGCCGCGCCGCGCTTCGTCGGGCAGCAAAGCGTCACCCAAGATATGGCGCATCGACAATAGGACCGGCCACTCTGGCGACACACACTGGAACGGTAGGGCGCGTAGACCGCCAGACTGAGCATCGTCGAGATACTCGGGTTCGCTGGCACCTAGACCGGCTGCATAGGCCAGGATTTTTCTCGCCGTAATCTCACTCTCATGCGGTTCCAGATGAAGTCCCACACGGTCCGATGGAAAGGGCATCTCAGGTCTCCTTCCCTACTGCTGACGCTATCGGCCGCAGGGAGCTTGGGGTACAGCTTGCACAACAATCTGGCGGCGACCCAGCACATTTCTTCTTGGCATGGTCCCAGCCCCTCCCGATAATCGCGCGCTATAGAAGATCGAATATAATTTGCGGGACGTCACTTAGGTCCATGATCCGGCCGATTGCCAATCGCAACACCTGGAGAACCTCATGACGTTCGGAACTGCTCACAAGTCCAGTGCAATGGACACCCCGCAGATCACCGCCCAACGGGCCTATCTTGAGGCCAACACCGGGATCAAGGGATTGGACATCCTGCAATCCGGCGACACAGAGCAGGCGCTCAAACTCTTCCGCCGCGACGGCTTTGTCGTCATTGCCAATGTGCTGAATAGCGAACAGACCGAAGTCCTGCGCAATGGCTGCAATGAGGTGGTCGATGAGATCCTGGCTCTCGATCAAAACCACACCGGCAATCGCGGATCGCACCGCTATTCCTTCGGCGGATCGAGCCTGACGCGCAGCCAACTACACCGGTCTGAATGGCAGATGCTGCTAGACATCCCGACGGTCGATGACATCGTCACGGCTATCTTTGGTTCGCCGGACTATGTGCTCAGGGCCGCCAGCGGGGATTTCTGCTTACCCGGCGCGGTGGAGTATCAACCTCTGCATTCAGACGTCCGCGATTGGAGCGACAAGGTCAGCTCGCCTTTCAGCGCCTTCCACGACCCACGGCGGCAATTGTCCATCCGCGACCTGCCCTGCCCCTATGTCTGCGTAAATTTTCTGCCGCAGGACGTGACCCGCTTGAATGGCCCTACGCGGCAAGTCCCCGGCACCCAGCATTCGCGCGTGCCGATCCCGAACCTCGCCGACGAACCGGAGTGGATGCGCCTTAGCACCGTCTGCCCGGCCCCCGCCGGGGCGATCATGGTTCGCGATGTGCGCGCCTGGCACGGCGGGACCCCGAACGTGTCGGAGGCGGTTCGCTCGATCCCGAACCTGGAGTTCTATGCGCCTTGGTTTAGAGAGCCCATCGTTCCAGGCATCACCTACAGCGATTACAATAAATTGTCAGAGCGCGCCCAAAAGCTTGTGCAGCACTGCGTGGCCGACTCCAGCGAAATCCTGCAGACTGGTCCGACCCTTCGCGCTCCGTGACATTTGGAACTGCACCATGAAGTATCGCCCACTCGGTCGTTCTGCCCTGAAGGTCAGCCAACTGTGCCTTGGCACGATGAATTTCGGGCCGCGCACCTCGGAGCCGGAGTCTTTCACCATCCTGAACGCTGCGATGGAGGCGGGCATCAACTTCATCGACACCGCCAACCAATATGGCGGCGCGCTCGGCGTCGGGACCACCGAGACCATTTTGGGCAACTGGCTGGCGGAAGAGAAATCCCGCCGCGACAAGATCGTTCTGGCCACCAAGGTCCATCAGCCGATGTCGGACGACATCAATGATCGAGGATTATCGGCACGCCATATCCAGATGGCCTGCGACGCCAGCCTAAAGCGCCTCAGAGTCGATCACATCGACCTCTATCAGATGCACCACATCGACCGCGCCGCGCCCATCGAGGAGATATGGCAGGCGATGGAGCGGCTGATCGCCCAGGGGAAGATCACCTATGTAGGCTCAAGCAACTTTCCAGGCTGGGCCATTGCGCAGGCCAATGAGAAGGCGATCTCTAAGCAGAGTTTGGGCCTCGTCTCTGAGCAAGGCCTTTACCACCTGATCGAACGCCGCGCCGAGATGGAGGTGTTACCTGCCTGCCGGGCCTATGGCACCGGTTTGATCGTTTGGAGCCCTCTGGCCGGTGGCCTGCTGGCGGGCCCACCACGTGACGGCGCTAGCCGACGCGGCACCGAAGTGGCAAAAGCGGCAAGGGCCAAGCTAGCGCCGCAGCTTGCCCAATTCGATGCCCTCTCTTCGGAACTGGGGCAATCCCCAAGTGCGGTAGCGTTAGCTTGGCTGCTACATCAGCCCGGCGTGACGTCGACGATCATCGGTCCGGGAAACCTTGACCAGCTTCGGGGTGTTTTGGGCGCGCCGGAGATCGCGCTCGACCAGCCAATTTTGGACCGCATCGACCTAATCTTCCCGCCCTGTGGACCGACACCTGAAGCCTATGCTTGGTAGTCGGACGCTGTAATGTCGATCGAGCTCTCAGCGTCGTGGAAGTTGGGGGTGATAGAGGTCTCTGCAGGATACCTTGCCCACCGCAACGGGGGCGATGGACCAGCGCTGGTTTTATCGCATGGCCTAACCGACAATGGCCTGGGCTGGAACCGGTTCGCAGCCGCTGTGGCATCCGAATTCATTGCCGAGCATTAGTTCGGCCGGCACCAAGTCCGTCGGCAACAGAGTGGATCTCAGACTATGCCCTGAAATGCAGCTGCAGCCTTGCAGGCGCGGCCTTTGAGGGCCTGAAACCGCTCATCAGCTTTGATCTCAGGACGCTGATGCAACCAGCCGATCAGCGCCATATCTCGAATCATCAGAAACAACGGCAATTGGGCACGTGATGCTTCGGAGAGCGCGCGTCTTTTGCGATACCCTTGGACAAAAGCCGCCTCGATCGCCCCAAAGCCAGGGGAGTCCTGTTGGTGGACAAGTGCGACAGCGATATCGTAGCTGTGCCAGCCCCAGCCAGCATCATCGAAATCGATAATCGTCAGTATACGGTCTTTTACGAGCAAATTACCCGGGTGTAGATCGGCGTGGATCACGCTGTATGCGGCGCGACTCATGCTTCCAAGGGCTTCACGCACGCTCTGGCGGCCAGACAGAAGTTGGCGTTGCTCCTCGGCGCTTAGTCCCGGGTGTTCCCAAAAACGGCCCCAAAACGGAGCATCGCCCATCAGTCCGTCGGCATCGAGGTGGTGACGGGTGAAGCCTGCCGGAGGCTTCCAAACCGCAGACTGATTGTGCGTTGCCGCAACCATCGATCCCAACTCGGCATAATATGCTTCGGCCTCGGCGACGGTGACTGTGCGGCTCAAAACATCGGCCAGGGGTTCACCGTCTGTCCACAAAGACATGCCTGCAAAGCGCATTTCTTGCGCAGCCTCGATCCGCACCGGCACATAGTAGCGACCGTCACTGGCAGGCCTGTGAACAGGGGCACGCACACCGGCCTTCGCCAACGCCTCCGTCCAGATTCGTTCGGAGTCGAGCTCTTCGAGCGTGTGGTAACCTGGACGGTGCAAGCGCAGCACATAGGCGACGCCATCGCGTCGATCGGTCACGCGGAACGTCAAGTTCTCGGAGGCGGCAACGAGAGCAAACTCGTCGGCCTCTATCCCAAATGCGGTTAGGACGCCTCGCGCCGATGGCGCGTAGATCGCCTCTAGATCGGCATCACCCATTGAGTTCGTCAACCACTGCATCGAAGGCCACGAGGAAATCGTCAGCATCCTGCTGCGAAAACACCAGAGGTGGGCGAATCTTCACGACATTGCCGAAAGCCCCTGCAGGGGCCGTCAAAAACCCCTTGTCCTTCAGGCGATTGCTGAAAGCTGCTGCCAGGGCGGCGTCAGGGGTCTTAGCCGCACCCACCTTGATCATCTCAATGCCAATGAAAAGTCCGACGCCGCGAACATCGCCAATGGCCGACAGGCACCTCTTTCGATCGAGCAGGGCTTGCTTGAGCTTTCCACCTACTTGGCCGACCTGAACTTTCAGCCCCCGCGCGTCGATCTCATCCAGCACAGCCATGCCAACGGCGGCCTGGAGCGGGCTAGACGCAAATGTGTTGAAGTAGCGCGTCTTGGTCCGAAAGGTCTCGACGGCTGCTCGACTGGCGGCGGTGGCGGCAAGAGGGAAACCGTTGCCCATAGGCTTGCCAGTGACCACGATGTCAGGCGTAAAGCCGCTGGCCTCGTAGCCCCACCAGCAGCCTGAGCGGCAGTAGCCGGCCTGAACCTCGTCAGCGATGACCAGTCCGCCCGCCGCGCGCACGATTTCGGCAGCCCTGGCCATGAAGCCGTCTGGAACGTCTGGAAGACCTTCATTGGCGAATATCGAACAGACGATGAATGCGGCAAGACCTGCACCGCTAGCCTCGAGACTGGCAATCGCTTGCCTCAACTGATCAAGATAGGCTGCGGCCGGGTCAGCCGCACCGGCCTCCAGCGGGCGATATTGCTCGGGGAATGGGATTGCCCGCACCTCCTTGGGCCCACCTTGGGACTTGCCCAAACGGGTCAAGCCGCCGACGAGATCGCTGTTGCCGTGGTATGTCGCGTCGGTACAAATGATCCCGCGCTTGCCGGTCACAAAGCGCGCCATGCGCAACGCCACCTCATTAGCTTCCGTACCACTACAGCTAAAAATAACGCTTTCGATCTGGGGTGGGTGCATGGACGCAAGGCGCTCTGCAAAGGCCACAACCCCCTCATGCAGATAGCGACTATGGACGTTCAAGGTCGCCTGTTGGCGCGCCATAGCCTCGACAATGACTGGGTTGGCGTGCCCGACGCAGGGGACATTGTTGTACATGTCCACATATCGTCTTCCGGAGGCGTCGAACAGGTAAACCCCCTCCCCGCGAACGATGTGCAGCGGCTCGGCATAAAATAGAGCCGCCCCCGCGCCCAACGCCTGATCACGGCGTGCCTTGAGCTCAACCTCACTCATCGCTGGCCTTCGTTCTCGCTTTTGGGGTCCGCCCGGGAGACCCTAAATGATAGGAACTGATCTTCAAAACTGCGAAACAATGGTGGCCGGGCCTCGCCATAATATTTCAGTTGATCCGAGCGCGCGGTCCCAGCATCACAATAGGTCCATGACTGAACACCCCTTACCTATCGCTGTCGCCGCCCTCTACCGGTTCTCGGCATTCAGTGACTGCGAGGGCCTGCGCCACAGACTGGAGAAGATCTGCATCGAGAACGGCATCAAGGGGACGCTATTGCTCGCGCCGGAGGGGATTAACGGCACCATCGCGGGCGCGCCAGAAGGGGTCGCAGCGGTGATCGCGCACATCCGCACCCTGCCCGGCTGTAAGCGGCTGTCGCTCAAAGAGTCTGGTGCCGAGACTATGCCGTTCTACAGGTTAAAAGTGCGAATCAAGCGCGAGATCGTCACCATGGGGCGTCCGCATATCGACCCCCTAAAGGACGCTGGCCACTATGTCGCACCGGGCGACTGGAACGCCCTGATCACCGAGCCCGGCACCATCCTCATCGATACTCGCAATGCCTACGAAGTCGGAGTGGGCACTTTCACCGGGGCTGTTAATCCAAACACTACCAGCTTCCGGGAGTTTCCTGACTGGTTCCGCGCCAACCGCGAGGCCCTCCTGGCCGGGCGTTCAGCTCCCAAGATTGCGATGTTCTGTACGGGCGGGATACGCTGCGAGAAAGCCACAGCCTTCCTGAAGTCAGAGGGGTTGGACGAAGTCTATCACCTAGATGGCGGCATCCTGAAATATCTGGAGACGGTGCCGAATCCGGCCAGCCTTTGGCAGGGTGAATGCTTCGTGTTTGATCAGCGCGTCGCCGTAGGTCAAGGACTGACCCCAGGAACCCACATCCTATGTCATGCCTGTCGCATGCCCGTGAGCCCGGAAGACCAAACGTCAGCGCAGTTTGTGGAAGGGATCAGCTGCCCAAGTTGCCACGGCAAGCGCGACGAAATCCAGAGAGCTGGCTACACTGAGCGCCAACGGCAAATCGCCTTGGCATCGTCGCGGGGCGCAGGGCATCTAGGTCAGCAATCGACTGTCGAAGCTCAAGATTAAGCGAGGACTTGGCCCTCGCCGACCAGGTTCTGTGGTGCGCCCTGGGCAAACGCCTGAATGTTGGCCAGGGTGGTGTCGAGAATACGCCGAACAGCTTCGTGGGTGTTGTAAGCTATATGAGGCGTCAGGATCACGTTCGGAAGCCGCATCAGCGCGTGATCGGCCGCTAGCCCCCGTAAGGTCGCAAGGGATAGATCAGGACCCTCTCGGAATATCTGTGCCTCGTCTCCAAGCCAGGACTCTTCGCCCAGCACGTCGAGCGCGGCCCCCGCCAAGCGACCCTCAGTCAACGCAAGGATCAAAGCTTCTGCATCGACCACACCGCCCCTAGAGGTGTTGACCAGCACAGCACTGGGCTTCATCAGCGAAAATTGCTCGCTCGAGATCAAGTGATGGGTTTCGGCACCACCCGGCACATGCAAGGTCAGAACATCGCAAGAGCTCAAGACCTCGGCCAGGTCGGCAAAGCGAAACCCCAAGGATTTCTCTAGGGTGTGATCGGGTTTGGTATCAAAAGCGACGACGCCCATCCCGAAGCCCTTGGCAATGTGGATCACGCGCCAACCGATCCCGCCAACGCCCACCACGCCCAAGATCTTGCTGGCCAAATCGAAACCCCGCAGGTTCACCTGCGAGAAATCACCTCGCTGCGTCCGTTCCACCGCGGCGGGTATATGACGGCTGAGCGCGAGCAGCAGGGCAAAGGTGTGCTCGGCCACCGTGGTATCGCCATAGTCCGGCACGTTGCAAACAGTGATCCCAGCGGCGCGACAATGCGCCAAATCAATATGGTCATAGCCGGTAGATCGGGTGGCGATGAGCCGCAAATTGCGGAATGGGGCCAAGGTTTCAGCCGTTAACTGGGAGTCGATGAACGTAGAAATAACCTCTGCATCATGAAAGTCGGTGCCAATATCCCGTCCCAGGGGTTCTGCAATACATGCCACGACATGATCTGTCTCCAGCTGATCACAAATCAAGCGCTCACTCTCAGCAACTTCGAACAGGACGATTTTCATGTTGTTGAATTCCTTGGCGTCTCAGATTTTAGCTGGCGAGGCATTCGGCGCACCAAACCGAACCAACCCCCGCTGATGATGGCGACTAGCAAGGCAAGACCAAGAAATTGCGGGCTTGGCGACGCAACCTTGAAAAGTGTCGCCAAGGATGGAATTGTCAGCACCAGGGTCAGAACCCCACCGGCAACAGCCGTGATAATCCAGTAGACCTTGCGGTGGGGTGCAAACAGTTGCCCGCCAGAAGATGCTGCGTCCGCCAGGGCAAGAACAAGGTTAGCGATGACCAAGGCCAAGAATGCACCTCCCCGCGCCTCTGGTTCCGAATAGTGACCTAACGCCCAGACATAAAGTCCAAAAACCCCCACGAGCACACCCGCGCCTTGCAGGAGGGCAACCCAAGTCTGGGCGGCTCCGAAGAGCGTTTCAGCGCGATCTCGAGGTCGCCGCTTCATAGCTCCGGAGTTCCCCGGCTCGGCTTCAAATACCATGGCGCAGACGGGGTCAATGATCAGTTCCAAGAACACGACATGCATCGGGAACAGCATTTGCGGCAGCCCCATTACGACCGGAATCAGGGCCAGACCGGCGATTGGAACGTGAATGGCAGTCACATAAATCAACGCCTTACGCAGGTTGTCAAAGATGCGTCTGCCAAGTCTAATGCCGCCGATGATCGAGGCGAAGCTGTCGTCCATCAGCACGAGGTCTGCGGCCTCCCTAGCGACGTCCGTCCCCTTTCTTCCCATGGCGATGCCGATGTGTGCTGTTTTAAGCGCGGGCGCGTCATTGACACCGTCACCCGTCATGGCGACCACCTCGCCAGCATCTTTGAACCCCTGAACGATGAGCAGTTTCTGCTCCGGCAGAATTCTGGCAAAGACTCGAACTGTCGTTAATCGTTCAGCGAGCGACGTGGGCGTGAGATCGGCAATTTCTGAACCCACCAACACACCACCCGACGTGTCGATTCCAGCAGCTCTCGCGATGGCCACTGCAGTTGCAGGGTGATCGCCGGTGATCAATACAACTGCAATTCCAGCTTCCTTTGCTTCCTTAAGGGCATCGGGAACATCTATGCGGACGGGGTCTAGGAAACCGACGAAACCCTCAAATTCAAACTGGGCCTGTTCTGGGTCTTCCGGAAATGGACCTGGCCTAGCGCTTGAAGCGACCCCCAGCACTCGCAAACCCTGTTCGGCATAAATATTGATCACAGCCGAGAGCCTCGCAGATTCAGCCTCGGACAATTTGCACAGTCTGAAAATCGCCTCTGGCGCACCCTTGGCGCCGGCCAGACGTTGCTCGCCGTCCTGCCGCCAGACCTGAACGACAGCCAACAACTCAGGGCGAAGCGGCCAAGCGCGTTCGGGCCTCGCCGAACTGCTCTCGCTATCGAGTCCGGACGGATCGAGCAGCGCTCGGATAGCGCGATCCATGGGATCGACCGGCCGGGTTGCGCTCGCCAAGCCCGCGATCTTCAGAAGTGTCAAGGCCGGGCTAGGAAGGACGGATTGCGGACTCACGAGAAAATCTTGCGCTTCAACCCAAAGGCGCTCCACCCGCATTTGGTTTTCCGTCAGGGTCCCGGTCTTATCGACGCACAGTACGCTCGTCCCGCCCAGTGTTTCTATAATCGCACTGCGTCTGACCAACACGTTTTGCTTGGCAAGTCGCCATGCACCCAGCGCCAGAAAGATCGCCAAAACCATCGGAAATTCTTCGGGAATCAGGGCAATTGCGACCGTGACACCAGCCAACGCACCCCCTAACCAATCTCCGCGCAAGAGACCGTATGAAACCGCCACCAAAGCGCAAAAGCCAATGGCAACAGCACCAAGCCAAGCCACAAGCTTGCCCGCTTTCTTCTGCAGAGGTGTCGGCTCGTGGAGGATCGAAGCTAGGGAAAGACCGATGCGCCCAAGTGAGGTATCGCTGCCCGTGCGGATGACCTGCGCGACCGCTTGACCACGGACGACCAAAGTACCGGAAAAAAGATAGGGACCAGAATCAGCACCCGGCTGGGTACTTGGTTCCAAAGTCTCATCGGCGCGAATTGGTCGCTTTGAAACGGGTGCAGACTCGCCCGTCAGCGCTGATTCATCCACGCCGAGAACATCGCCCGAAGCCAGAACCCCATCAGCCGGGAGACGATCTCCCTCTCCCAATAATATAATGTCACCCGGTACCAAGTCACGGGCGGCAACTGATCGTTCCACATTGTCACGGATAACGCGTGCGTGAGGTTGGGAAAGGTCACGCAGGGCCGACAAAGCTTTCTCGGTTCGCGCCTCTTGGAGGACGACCAAGCCGATGGTGGCGAGTGCGCCACCCATCAGGAACAGCCCCCCACCAGGATCGCCCAACACCAAGTAGAGGGCTGCGGCTCCTATCAGCAGCAGGAACATCGGCTCGCGCATCGTCTCAAATATGATCTGAAGCACACCCCGACCAGGCGACGTGGGTAGCTCGTTAGGTCCCGTCGACACCAATTTAAGTTCGGCCTCGGCTTGACTTAGGCCCTGCAGATTTGGTGCGTCGTTTCGTCCAGCATCGGCGACGTTAACCGCGCTCAATGGGACAACAACACGGGACAGGGTGGGTCATTTAGCGTGTGCTCAGTAGCACCTCCGAGCAGGAATTCGCGAGCGCGAGAATGACCGTATGCCCCCATGACGAGCAAATCCGGCTTATGCTGCTGCACGTATCTATCAAGAACAGAGCCGATTGCCTGCCCGTCAGACTTAACCTCATCCAGGGACGCAGGTACGCCGTGCATCATAAGGTGCCGCTGAGCATCGGCACCTTGATTGATCTCGACGTCAGGCTTGTCGTCCAACACGCTAAGTATGCGAACCTGTTTGGCAAGCGCCAGGATAGGTAGCGCATCGGCTAAGGCGCGGGCGGCGTTGTGGCTTCCATCCCAAGCGACAACAACCAGATTTGGTCCGACAACCAAGCCGCCAACCTCGCCAGAGCGGAAGATAAGCATCGGGCGACCCGAGCTAAAAACCACGCTTTTGGCGACCTCCAATTGTCCATCATAGCCGCCGACCAGGGGCAGGATACAGAGATCGCGTGTCCGAGCCAATTTGGCGACATAATCTGCCACGTCAAAGTGATTGACCCGAGCCGAGATGGCGGCGTCGAAGACGTTGGCAGCCTTTGCGTGAGAGGTGAAGTGCTTCAGTCCTTCTTGGCTTGCCTTGCGGCTTCTCGCCTCTTCTCCGTCAGCGATGGCGCTCAATCCGATCAAATAATCAGCTAGGCGATTACTGCGCATTGGAATGATCACCTCGACAGCAAGCCCAGTTATCTTTCCTCCAAATTGAGCCGCAATGGCAATCGCCTCATCAATGGCCAAATCCGGTGTCGGTTTCGGATAGCTGTCGATGTGAAGGAGAATGTCGAGATAGGTCATGATCCACGCCTCATGGGTTTGCGCGTGACCCTATCGTTGGTCGTCACTGGACCGCCTTGAGCTTGATCAACGCCGCATCGGTCAGCGGGTTCCGTCTCTTGAGCGGCAGCCAATCTGCGACATCAGGGCGTGAACCATCGCGCTCCAATTGCCGAGTTAGAACTTCAGAAGATGATGTACCTGGAGCACGACGCTAAGGCGGCAAGGACTTTGCGGCAGATCCCTTGGAACGGTCGTCGATAAACGGCGTTGAACCCGAATAGACCCAACAAGACACCCCCTGCTCCAACACTGCGGTGACCCCCATGCTCATATTCAATGTCGTCAAAGAACCCTATGGCTGGGCAATTCGTATGGGTGAGCGGATGAGCACACCTTATCGCTCACGTCTCTCGGCTATCCGTGATGCGCAGGTGCTCGCCGAGGCCATCCGTCGCCAAGGGGGCCGGATTGAGGTCGTGGTTGAAGACGATCATCTAAGCGGCAGTCTCGCCGACGCGGGCGCTCCTACACCATACCCTTGGCATGCTCCGGGCCCACAAGCCCGGATAGGGTTTTAGATTCAGTTGGATTTCGGGACCTGATGAAGGACCGGATTGTAAATGCAAGGTGACCCAACCCGTCGGGCAAAGCTACGTAGTCGGTTCGCAGCCGATGTGCTTACACCAGCGCTGAGCACGCTGCTCGGCCGAGCTCGTGCGGGCGACCCGTGGCATGACGGGGCCCCGATCAGGGATGAATTGCTGAGTGTCGAGCGGCTCGAAGAGCACGCCCGAATCCTGGCAGCCGCACAATCAGTCTCGCCGCATGAGCGCGCCGGCGCGTCTTTGGTCAGACGCCTGACTGAGAACCAAGTCATGCTCTCAGCAGCCTATCGCGACATCGCAAGAGCCATTGATGAAGGCGTCGCGATAACTCCGGCAGCAGAATGGCTCGTCGACAATTTCCATGTTGTAGAAAAGCAGATTCGTGACGTTCAAGGGGATTTACCACCGGGTTATTATCGACAACTCCCGAAACTCGCCGGTGGCCCTTTGGCCCAGTATCCTCGCGTGTTCGGCGTGGCTTGGGCCTTCATAGCCCACACCGATAGCTTGTTTGAGCCTGAGATTTTGCGTCGCTTCCTGCGGGCCTATCAAGAGGTCCAGCCGCTAACCATCGGCGAACTTTGGGCCGTCGCTATTACCTTGAAAATCGTCTTAGTGGAGAACTTACAGCGGATCGCGACGCGGGTGGTCGACAGCCGCGCCAGCCGTAAAGCGGCCGATGCCCTGGCCGATCGGTTACTTGGTGTCCGGGGCACTCGGTCAGAGCGTTCAGAAACGGTGTTAGCTCCGAGCGACCGCGCCAGCCATTCCCATGCCTTCCTCGTGCAACTGGTGCATCGACTGCGCGATCAAGACCCCAGTATTGCACCGGCCTTGCAGTGGCTCGACCAGCAGTTTGAACGCCAAGGCACAACCGCCGAGGCTGTCGTCCGCGACGAGCATCAGCGGCAGGTTTCGGCCAGTATCACCGTGCGGAATATCATTACCAGTATGCGGCTGATCTCTGATGTCGACTGGAGCGATCTGTTCGAACAAGTAAGCCTGGTGGACGAAGTGCTGTCGATGGGCACCGACTTCCAAAGCATGGATTTTGCGACGCGGAATATTTACCGCGACGGTGTTGAACGGCTCGCACGTGGATCAGGCTTGAGTGAACTCGACGTGGCGCGAGCCGCCGTGACGGCGGCAGCGGGCGCTGCGGAACGCGCCGGGCCAGCCGCTCAGGCGCGGATTGCTGATCCCGGATACTATCTATTTTCCGGCGGCCGTCAGAGTTTCGAGGCCGCCATTAGCTATCAACCACCGCTCTTGTCACGACCAGGTCTAATTTACCGAGGGTTGGGTATCAGCGGCTATGTGGGTCTAGGCGGCCTTATTGCGGCGGCTTTGCTGGCTATGCCGCTCTCACTCGCCGCAGGGAGTGGATTGTCGGCGCTTTGGTGCCTTGTCCTGGCTGGTCTTGGCCTAGTGCCAGCAGTCGACTTGGCCGTGGCCTTGGTCAATCACTTCGTTACCCAGGGCATCCGCGCCACCTTGTTGCCCGCTCTCAACTTGCGCGCTGGCATACCAGAACACCTGCGGACGATACTGGTTGTACCGACTTTATTGACCTCGACTAAGGGTGTCGAAGAGCAGATCAGTAATCTCGAAATTCATCACCTCGCCAGCCCACAAGGTGACATTCATTTCGCATTGCTATCGGACTGGGCCGACGCTGGATCAGAGACTGAGGATAGTGACCAACCGCTGCTGAACACGGCTCAACAAGGGATTGACCGGCTAAATCGGCTCTATGGTTCGGCCCCTGGCGGTGACCGGTTTCTGTTACTGCATCGTCGCCGCGTCTGGAATTCTAGTGAAGGACGATGGATCGGCTGGGAGCGCAAGCGCGGCAAGCTGACGGAGCTGAACCAACTGCTGCGCGGGGCCAAAGACACAACCTTCCTCGACCCCCCCCAGGTCCCCCCAGCAGTTCGCTTCGTTATCACCCTAGACTCAGACACACGTCTGCCACGCGAGACGGTGGGACGCCTCATCGGCAAGATGGCCCATCCCCTCAATCATCCGCGCCTGGATGCTGAAGCTGGGCGCGTGGTCGAAGGCTACGCCATCTTGCAGCCTCGGGTGACACCGTCACTTCCGGTGGAGCGCGAAGGCTCGCTATTTCTGCGCATTTTTTCCCGGGCCACAGGGATCGACCCTTATGCTGCAGCTGTTTCAGATGTGTACCAAGATCTGTTTGGCGAGGGCTCCTATACCGGCAAGGGCATTTATGACGTCGACGCCTTTGAGACGGCGATTAAGGACCGAGTTCCAGAATCAACACTCCTGAGCCACGATTTGTTTGAGGGGGTTTTCGCCCGAGCTGGCTTGGCTTCGGACGTAGAGGTCGTCGAAGAATTTCCCGGCCGGTACGACGTTGCCGCGCTTCGGCACCACCGCTGGGCTCGCGGTGACTGGCAATTATTACCTTGGATAGTTGGACCGCCGTCACAGTCTAGAGGTCGATCTATCTATCGCGGCGTTCCGGCCATCGGGCGTTGGAAGATGTTGGACAATCTGCGCCGTACCCTGTCGGCTCCGGCGGTGGTCCTGGCGCTAATCGTGGGTTGGACGCTTCCCTTCAACCATGCGTTGGTCTGGACCGGGTTTATCCTAGCAACCATGGCCCTGCCGCCATTGATTCCAGTCATCGCGCAGGTTCGGCCACCAAGGCCTGGCGTAAATATCCGCAGTCATGCTCGCGCCCTAGGGCATGAGTTTGTCCTGGCCATGATCCAGATTGGGTTGATGCTGGTATTTCTGGGTCACCAGGCATGGCTGATGGGTGATGCGATAATGCGCACGCTGGTTCGGTTGACGACACGGCGACACCTGCTCGAATGGGTGCCCATGGCGCAGGCCGCATTCGGCGCGCATCAGACACTTACCGTCTTCTATCGTCGCATGCTCGGGCCGATCGTATTGGGCATTGCGGCCGTCAGCTTGGCATTGGTTGCGGGTCAAGGCACTTGGCCTTTGGCTGCGATATTTGCGGCTATCTGGTTTGCATCCCCGGCGGTCGCGCTCTGGGTTGGGATATCGCCAAAACGCGCCGACACTAGCCCGCTTGGGGTAGATGAAAGCCGACACTTCCGGCTCATCGCCCGACACACTTGGCGCTACTTCGAGACCTTCGTTACGCAACAGGAAAGTTTTCTGCCCCCTGACAACTTTCAAGAGACCCCAGACCCGGTAATTGCCCATCGCACCTCGCCCACCAACATCGGACTGTACCTCTTGTCGACCACAAGCGCGCGCGACTTTGGCTGGATCGGGACTTCAGATGCCTTGGATCGGCTGGAGGCTACTCTGACGACAGTTGGCCGTATGCAGAAGTTCAGAGGACACCTTTTCAACTGGTACGACACACGCGACCTCCGTCCCCTTGACCCGCCCTATATCTCGTCCGTCGATAGCGGCAATCTCGCAGGTCATCTGATCTCTATCGCCAATGCCTGCCGCGACTGGTTGGACCGTCCTGCGACCCTGGAACGCCAGCTGCAGAGTGTTAGCGATACGCTCAGACTTGTCAGCCAAGCCGCGCAAAAGCAGAACCCGCAGCAGGCGACGCGCCGGGTGCTTTGGCGGCGCCTGGACGAAGAAATTGAGCATCTAGCGGTCAAACTAGAAACCACTGATCGGGGCAGGCTGGATACGCGATCGGTCTTCGCAGAGCTGTTCGCGGAGGCGGCAATGCTGACCGACACCGTCGGTGAGATTGTCTTGGGCGAGCCTGAGCCGGCCGATCCGGACTTACAATTCTGGGCTAACGATCTCTGCGCAGTCCTGGAAAGCCACTTGCGTGATCTTGACGTCGCAGACCCCGACGAAATTGGTCATCGCCTCCAATCCCTTGGTGCTCTGGCCCGCGCCACGGCCTTGGGCATGGAGTTCGACTTCCTTATTAATTCCGACCGAATGCTTTTATCGATTGGCTACGAGGTTCGGGAAGGTCGGCTTGACCCGAGTTGCTATGATCTCCTGGCGTCCGAAGCTAGGCTGGCCAGCTTCATGGCGATCGCCAAGCGAGACGCCCCAGCCCGTCACTGGTTCCGTCTTGGAAGGTCGGTTACGGCGGTCGCTCAAGGTGCCGCCTTGATCTCCTGGTCGGGTTCGATGTTCGAGTACTTGATGCCGTCCCTTGTCATGCGCGCACCCGCAGACAGCCTGATCGAGCAGACCAATCGCCTGATTGTGAAGCGGCAAATTCAGTATGCTGAGACCCTTCGGACACCATGGGGCATTTCAGAGTCTGCCTACAATGCTCGCGACTTGGACTTCACCTATCAATATTCGAACTTCGGTGTTCCGGGTCTCGGGTTGAAACGTGGACTTGCCGATTGCGTTGTGATTGCACCGTACGCCACGGCTCTTGCGAGTATGATTGACCCGGCGGCCGCGTTTGCAAATTTCAACCGCCTCGAAGCGTTGGGTGCGCGTGGTCGTTACGGATTTTACGAGGCGCTCGATTTCACGCCATCACGCGTTCCCGACGATAGCCACGTCTCCATCGTGCGCGCATTCATGGCCCACCACCAAGGTATGACCATCACGGCTTTGGCAGACTCGCTGTTGGACGGCTTGTCCCGACAGCGTTTCCACGCCGAGCCTCTCGTGCAAGCCACAGAACTGCTCTTGCAGGAACGCGCGCCGCGCGACGTGACAACGACACCGCCCTCAGTATCCGAAACGACTTTCGCAGCAAGTGTTCGCGAAATTGAGGGATCGCAGGATTCGCGCGACCTCAACCCCTATAGTGCCACACCTGCAACACAACTCCTGTCCAACGGGAGTTACGCGGTCATGCTTTCGGCATCAGGGTCTGGCTACAGCCGGTGGCGTGACATGGCGGTCACACGCTGGCGCGAGGACGCCACCTGCGACAATTGGGGCACCTATGTATATCTCCGCGACGTCGCGAGCGGCGAGGTTTGGTCAGCCACGCAACAGCCGGTCAGTCGCCAACCCGAGAATTATGTCGTCAACTTCAAAGAGGACTGTGCGGAATTTACACGCCAGGACGGGGACCTTACGACACGCACCCAAGTCCTAGTCTCCGCCGAGGACGATGCCGAGGTAAGGCGTATTTGCATTTTCAATCAGGGTGACCAGCTGCGTGAGGTCGAGGTCACCTCGTATGCTGAGCTGGTCCTGGGGCCGCAATCGGCGGACGTAGCACACCCAGCATTCTCCAAACTGTTTGTTGAAACCGAGCACCTTGCGAAACTAGGGGCTCTGGTGGCGACACGCCGCAAGCGTTCACCAAATGAGACGGAAATCTGGGCCGCTCACCTCGCCGTTGTCGATGGTCACGCGATCGGTAGGCCAGAATTTGAAACTGACCGCGCTCGTTTTTTGGGCAGGGGGGAAGGAACTAGAGCACCTGAGGCCGCGATGAGCGGACGACCGCTTAGCGGAACCACGGGAACTGTGCTTGATCCGGTATTTGCTCTGCGTCGGCGGGTACGTGTCGCCCCAGGCGCAACGGTGCGGCTGGATTTCTGGACGATGGTTGCTGCCTCACGGAGTGAGGTACTGGGACTGGTCGACAAGCATCACGACGTAGGAGCCTTCGAACGCGCCGCAGCATTGGGTTGGACCCAGGCTCAAGTCCAGCTGCACCATTTGGGAATAGACCGAATTCAGGCTCGGCAGTACCAGCAGTTGGCAAGTCACATGCTCTATGCCGGACCCACGCTTCGTCCGCCCTCCGACATGATCGAGGAGGGCCGCGGCGGCCAACCCGACCTTTGGGGGATGGGTATTTCGGGCGATCTCCCCATCCTATTGGTCCGCATCTCTGACATCCACCAACTCGATCTGGTGCGCGAAGCACTTCAGGCGCTCGAGTACTGGCGGATGAAACAGCTGGCCGTCGATCTTGT
>JANPNB010000350.1:0-2836 GCA_031427275.1 Alphaproteobacteria bacterium
ATTTGCCGTCGATATAGAACATTAGGTACTCGCGCATCGCGTCCTCCCGGATCATTCATTGATTTGGACCCGCACGTGGGGCTTTCCCAGTCCGGCTTCAAGGATCTACTTTAGTGATCGCTGATCACTGTGGAAGCCTGATTCTGTTTGCGATGTCGCTTTGGTGCCTATTCCATTCGATCTGATGAGCCCGCGATGAAACTCATAGACGCACTGAGGGCCTGGGCACGGGCGATCAAGCGGGACATCATCGCTCTTTGGCTGGCAACCAAGGATCCAAGAGTGCCATTCCACGCGAAACTGGCGGCGGGATTGGTCGCCGCCTACGCCCTCTCACCCATCGATCTGATCCCCGATTTCATCCCGATCCTGGGCTATCTGGACGACCTGATCCTAGTGCCATTGGGAATCATGGCTGTGGTCGCCATGATACCGCGCGACGCCATCGCCGACCTGCGGCAACAGGCAAATTTGGTGGCGGAACGGCCCTCCAGTCGCATTGCAGCGATCTTCATTATCGCCATCTGGATTTCGGCACTGGTGACCCTGACTGTTTGGGTATTCCACCGCCTGGCGGCATGAGCCGTGAACCCTGGCTTGCCTCCTCCATCCACCCCGGTTAAAGCCGGGTCGTCATCCCGGAGATACTCATGAGCCCGCTCGTCATCATCATCGGCTTCCTCGTCGTATTTGCGACCCTGAATTTCATCGACTTTGGTCGGCTGGACTAGGTGGTCAAGCCCGCGCGCGGGACAGCCTTGGTTACGGGCGGCGCGCGGCGCATCGGACGGGCGTTGGTGCGGACCTGCGCCAAGGCCGGATATGACGTCGCTATCCATTGCCGGGCGGTCGATGACGATGCGCAAGCTGCAGCTGCCGAGGTTCGCAGCCTAGGCCGCAAGGCTTCCCTGCATAGCTGCGACCTGCGGCGTGAGGCCGAGACCGCACCTCTGGTGGGCGAGGTCGAAGCCGAACTGGGCGTCGTGACGCTTCTGGTCAATTGCGCCTCGGTGTTTGAGGCCGATACCTTGTCCGACATGAACCGCGCCTCTTGGGATGGTCATCTTGAGACCAATCTGCGCGCGCCCATGGTCCTGGCTCAGGCCTTTGCGCGGCGACTGCCTGCCGACCGCGAGGGCTTGATCATCAATATCTTAGACCAGCGCGTCCTCCGTCCCAGCTCAGACTTCTTCAGCTATTCCCTATCCAAGAGCGCGCTTTGGCAGGCCACCCGCATGATGGCCTTGGCTCTGGCTCCGAATATCCGAGTTAATGGCATTGGCCCCGGCCCGGTCCTGCGCTCAATCCACCAGACCGAGGGGGACTTCGCCGCAGAGTTCGCAGGCGTGCCGCTAGGGAGAGCTGTTGATCCTGAAGAGATCGGCGATGCCCTCACCTATCTAATTGACGCGCGTTCGGTGACCGGCCAGATGATCGCGGTCGACGCCGGACAACACCTCAACTGAGCAACACCATGGCCCTATCCCCCTTTCAGGAGACGCCTGCAGAACACGCTGACCCCACGGCCCAGGGCCGTATCGTCATGACCAAGATTTTCGTCACTGGCCTAAAGGTTGAGGCGCAGATCGGCGTCTACGCCCACGAAAAAGGCCGCGCCCAACCCCTGGTCGTCGATGTCGAACTGGATGTCCCCACCGCCGGGATCGCGTGTCTGGCCGACACGGTGAACTATGAGATGATCGGCGAAGCGGCCCGCGCTATCGCCGCTGAAGGCCACATCGGCCTCGTCGAAGCCTTCGCCGAACGCCTCGCGCGGGCCTGCCTCACCGACCCGCGCGTCATGCGCGCCCGTGTACGGGTCGAGAAACCCCTAGCCCTAGCCCCCCACGCCAGCGCCGCCGGGGTCGAGATCACGGTGGTGCGCGGATAGGTCAGGCTCCATTAACGGCACTGGGACGATCCTGGCTTTCCGTGATAATGATTCGTAGTTGGGCAACGCGAAAAGGGATCGACATGGACGTCGATGCAATCGATCAAGAAATCCTGGCCTATCAGCATCTTCTCCCAGCTATTCGAGCTTCACACGGCTCCGTCTGGGCACTGGTTGCGGACGCAGCACTGGTCTCAACCTTCAGAGACTTCTCGTCGGCCGCCCAATATGCCGATGAACACTTCGGCACCCGCCCTGTTCTCATTCGACACACCGACGAACAGGTAGAGACCGCGCCGTTCGTCCATGTCCACGTCGAGACCTAGGTGCCTGGGAAGACTTGGATTACCGGCCCAGACATTGAGCTGGCCCTCAACAATCCATCGACACAAGCAGATCCCGAACGGCTCTCCGGCATCATAGACACCGGCGCATCGGTAATATGCCTTGATAGCCGGGTGACTTCCCGGCTCGGGCTAGTGGCCTCAAATCGTAAGCGCATGCAGATGGCAGACGGCAAAGAAGTCATGGCAACCGGCTACCGCGCACGGATGAAAATACCGGTCTTGGAGTTTGACGATTGGGTCGAAGTTTTCGCCGTGGATATGGATTTTCCCAGCACGCGAGTCTTGTTGGGGCGCTCATTTTTGAAGTCGTACATGGTGACCTATGATGGTCCTCGGGAGCTGTTTGAGTTTCATAAGGCAGAGCCGGAGCCGTATTTGTCGCCTGAGGAGCAATATTACTAGATTTCGAGTCTCAATCTCTTACCGCAATATTGCAAAGCCGAGGTGAGCTTGCGGAACAGGACCTCCAGTAGCGGGTTCACAAGGACTTTCTTGATGAGATGCTTAAAAACTTAGGCGTCTCGTCGCAACGTAATGCCGAAGAAAATCAGGCCGCAAGCGTACTAGGAAGGCCACCACACTATCTCCGAAGGCCTTT
>JANPNB010000351.1:0-6153 GCA_031427275.1 Alphaproteobacteria bacterium
ACCGTGCTCTTCGATAGGGTTGTCCTTGGTCATCGCTGAAACTTACCGGACGGGACCAATTCAATCTCGTAGAGTCGCGGCCAATTCTTACCCGTTACGAAAAGCCGATTTCGCGCACTGTCATAGGCGATCCCATTGGCGATCGCATTCCGGTCGCTAGGGTTTCGGATTTCCGGTAAGCCGGACAGATCAATCCAACCCGTCACGTTTCCGGTCTTCGGATCAATTCGCGCAATTCGTTTCGACAGCCAGATATTGGCAAGGATCTCGCCGCGTACCCATTCGAGCTCATTCAGATTGTCGAGCGGGCGACCTTCAGCCCTCACGGCTAGTCGACGAGTTTGCTTGAGAGTCAGCGGATCAAGAAACCGAAGCACAGAGGAGCCATCGCTCATGATGATGTTTCGCTCATCGTGCGTGAGGCCCCACCCCTCACCCAAGTACCGAAACGAACCGGTGCGGGCCAATGTCCGCCCGTCCCAGCGAAAGCCAATCTGGTCCTGCCACGTCAAGCTAAGGATCTCATTGCCCCAGTTGACGATGCCTTCGCCGAACATATCCGATGGGATCGTGTTGGAAAGCAGCACCGCGCCATCGCTAAGGCGGACTTTCCGAATTTCTGATCGACCCGTCAGGCCTGTGCTTTCGAACAAATAGCCATCACGGAAAAATAGTCCCTCGGTGAAGGCCGATGAATCGTGCGGGAAGATGTTCACTACGCGGACAGCCGAGACTGGCAAGCTGCCTGCTAGGCAGCTTGTCTCGGCCAACCCCCAGAGCGCCAAGCCCAAGGCGATACGAGCGAGTGTTGTGCCAAGAGAGCGACCGCCCAAAATCCACCTATTACCCAACAGCCTCAACGCCCCAAGAGAATGCTTCCTTAGAGGTCACGTCTTAAGGCTGGCAAGCTGTAGATGTTAAGCCATACCGTCCATCTCCGCCACCACGAGGCCCTTGGGCCCTTCAGAAAACCGCACCATCACATCGTCACCCGGCTGCAGGTCCTCGAAACCCGCGTTTCGCAGAGTCTCGATATGGATGAAGATGTCGCCCTCCTCACCCTCACGGACGACAAAGCCATATCCCTTGGTGCGGTTAAACCACTTTACCTTGACTCGTTCATAAGGGCCTCTCGGTGGCACTGGACGGAGTGGCGGGCGCGATTGAAAACCGCCTCGGCCGCCGTTGCGATCATGGCCGCCGCCACCGTGCCGATCAGAGCTATCTCGATCCCGACGAAACCCATCGTGGCTAGGAGGTTTGCGCTCCGGTGGCGGAGCAGAGCTTTCGTCGAGGTTCACCACCTCCGAGACTTGCCATCCTTTGGGCCGTTGGATCACATCGCAAACGATCACTGAGCCTTCCAGGGCGCTCTCATGTCCCGCATTGCGCAGGGATGTTACATGCAAAAGCACGTCCTTGAGACCGGTCTTGCCCGGATCGTCAGGAACAATGAACCCATAACCCTTGCCCGCGTCGAACCACTTGACCCGGCCATTAATCCGCACAGATTCCTCTTGCGGATCACTCCCCTCGTAATCGTAACTAGACATTTGCCCCTCAGGCCCGCTCTCCACGTCCCTACGGAACTGGCCGAGATTAGATTGTTCCCCGATAGCGAGAGCCGTCAATGGGGGTTATTGAGCATTTGCCCGCGAAGGGTGCGAAATTCGCCAAAATGGGGAGTTTTCTCTGTTGCGTGGCAGTCCCTAGGGGAGTCGAACCCCTCTCTCCAGGTTGAAAACCTGGCGTCCTAACCGATAGACGAAGGGACCGCAGTCGCGAGAGCGGCGTCTATATCTGCGTTCAGTGGGGTGTGCAAGTCGCCGGACAAGCACTTGCCCGGATAGCTGCTGAGAACAAAGCCTTCAGGCCATTCGTCGCGGATCAGCCACGTCTTCAATCTCGAGTTCGACACTCTGACGACCTTGCCAATCGTCCGGCTTCAGGCGACCCGCAACATGCACCCCGCCGCCCTCGGTCATCAACCGGCGTCCGATTTCCGTGTCTTCCGCACGCCACGCGACCGCCTTCAGCCGTCCTCCCGAGCTATCCGTCAACGTGACTCGGACATGCCCTCCCCTCAAAGCCATCGGGCGCTCAACCCGCATGTCAGCACCGGCGAAGACCGGCTCGGGATTACCTGGACCAAAGGGGGCCATTCTTTGAAAGCTGTGCAGCAGCTCTCGGTCCGCACCGGCTGCGGTAACCAAGACATCAATGTCCAAACCGTCTGTCGCGCTCGCCGTGTCCGTCTCACCCCGCAAGCGGTCACACAGAAATTCGCGAAGCTCTGGAATAGTGTCTGGCTTTACACTTAGCCCCGCCGCCATGGCATGGCCGCCGCCTGACATAAGTAACCCAGCCTCATAGGCGCCTTGGACAGCGCGCCCCAGATTAACACCGGGTTGAGAGCGCCCCGAGCCCTTGCCGACATCTGCAGCGCGGTCGATGCCCACGACCATCACAGGCTTGCGATACCGCTCGCGCAACCGGCCCGCTACAATGCCGATGACCCCAGGATGCCAACCATCTGCGGCCACCAGCAGCATCGGTGCATCGGCTTGGTTGCTCTCCCGCTCGACAAGCCGCACCGCGTCCTCCAACACCTCCCGCTCAACCTCTTTGCGCGAGGCGTTCAACGCATCCAGTTCAGCGGCTAGATCGGCAGCTTCTTGAGGATCGTCCGTCGACAGCAGGCGTGTCCCCAAGTCTGACCGCCCAATCCGACCCCCTGCATTGATGCGAGGACCCAGGATAAAGCCTGCGTGAAACGTCGTGGCGGGGCCTTGGCTCTTTGCGACATCCAACAACGCCTTGAGACCCGGGTTTCGCCAGGATGACATCACCTTCAAGCCTTGGGCTGTCAGAGCCCGGTTAAAGCCCGTCAGCTCCGTGACGTCGCAGATCGCGCCCATTGCCGCCAAATCGAGCCATTGTCGAAGATCAGGCTCCGATCCCGCAGAGAATAGCCCACGTTTGCGAGCTTGCCGGTTCAGGGCAGCCAACAGCACGAATGTGACGCCCGCGGCGGCAAGCACCCCCTGACCGGACATATCGCCAGGTCGATTTGGGTTGACCAGAGCCACCGCCGGCGGCACCTCGCCCTCGCGCATCAGGTGATGATCAATGACCACCACATCGAGTCCGATACTGGCGGCGTAAGCAATTGCCTCTTGCGCCGCCGCGCCGCAGTCCACCGTGATGACCAGCTCAGCGCCCTCGTCCTTCAGGCGACGAAAGGCGGCTGGCGATGGGCCATAACCCTCTGTCACGCGGTCAGGCACATAGATTGGCAGAGTTCTGCCCGCCGCCCGCATCCATCGCACCAGTTGCGCCGCGCTTGAGGCACCATCCACGTCGTAGTCGGCAAACACAGCCATCGGCCGGTCGCTCATCACGGCAGCGACAAGAATTTCTGCCGCCCGGTCCATGTCGATAAAGCTTGAAGGATCAGGGAACAGAGCCTTGAGCGTCGGACTGAGATAATCTTGACCGCCTTCTGCGGATACGCCGCGCGAGGCTAGGGCTCGCGCTAACGGCTCAGAGAGGCCCAAACTCAGCTGGTGGTGCCGCACCGTATCGGCATCAGCAGGCCGCGTCCGCCAACGCCGGCCTGTCAGGGACCGCGCGACACCAAGATAGTCCTCTGAGTTGGGACCATCGGCCATAGATCTAGACCGGACGCTTCATCCGCACTTCACGCACCGTCTGGGTCGCTGAGTTCATCACGATGGAGTGGGTATGAACAAAGCCGTCCTTGTACTTCACGCCGTCGAGAAGAGCCCCATTGGTCACGCCTGTGGCGGCAAAGATTGCATCGGCTCGAACCATTTCATGCAGATCGTATTTCCGATCTAGGTCGGTGATACCAACGCGCTTGGCGCGCGTCTTCTCATCAGCATTGCGGAAAATAAGGCGTCCCTGGAACTGGCCCCCCATACATTTCAGCGCCGCGCAGGCCAGCACGCCCTCAGGTGCCCCGCCCTGCCCAATATAGAGGTCGACGCCTGTCGAAGGGTCGGCAGTGTTCATGACACCGGCAACATCACCGTCAGTGATCAAATAAACCCGCGCGCCAACAGCCCTTAGCGCAGCGATGATATCGGCATGCCGCGGACGATCCATCACGCAGACCGTTATCTCCGACGCTTCGACCCCTTTGGCCGCAGCCACAGCCCGCACATTTTCCTCTGGGCTCTTATCTAGATCGATGACCCCAGCGGGATAACCCGGCCCGCAGGCTATCTTATCCATGTAGGTGTCCGGCGCGTTCAACAGCGTGCCCTTCGGTGCCCAAGCCATGACAGCCAACGCATTATCCATCGCCTTGGCAGTCAGGGTTGTGCCCTCTAACGGGTCGAGCGCGATATCAATCTTGTGCACACCGCCCTTACCGACCTTCTCCCCGATATAAAGCATGGGCGCTTCGTCGCGCTCCCCCTCGCCAATGACGATCTCGCCGTCGATCTCCAGATCATTGAGCGCGGTACGCATGGCATCAACGGCGGCTTGATCGGCTTCTTTCTCATCACCGCGACCCACAAGATGCCATGCCGCAATCGCGGCAATTTCAGTCACGCGGACGGCGTCGAGGACCAAGCCACGATCAAGAACTTCAGAACTCATCTACCCATCTCCTCGGCCGCAGCCGCAATTGTCTTTGGATTCTTATATGCGCGCGATGCGCAACAGTCTTGGTCGCTCTAAGACCGCAGGTAGGTTCGCGATCTGGTCGATCGCCGCCATCAAAACGGACTCGGCCACGGCATGGGTTGTCAAGACAATCGGTACGCCACTGGCATTCTCGACAGGCTTTTGCAGAAAACTCTCAATCGAAACCCCGGCCTCCGCCAAGGTTTCTGAGACAGCAGCAATGACGCCCGGCTCGTCTTTGACCATACAGCGCAGATAGGCGCGTCCCATGCTCTTGGCCGGATCAACCGGCTTGAAGGGGCTCAGCGTACCGGCAGGGGCCTGAAACACCGGTCTAACGGCACCTGTCATCACATCGGCGATATCGGCGGCCACGGCGGCTGCGGTTGGCCCCGCCCCCGCCCCCGGACCCAGAATGAATATGCGGCCGGTCCGCTCTCCCTCAATGAAAAGAGCATTCAGCGCGCCACTAGCTTGAGCCAAGGGGTGCTGGATAGGAGCTAAGGACGGATGAACTCGAACCAGGACCCCATCTGGCGAGCGATCTGCCGACGCCACCAGTTTCACCCGATAACCCAGGTCGCGCGCCAAGCGGATGTCCAGAAGGTCTATCTGATCAATGCCCTCAATCTCGGCAGCTGCGTAATTTGGAGCACATCCAAAAGCTAAAGCGGCCAAGATGGTGATCTTGTGCGCGGCATCAAAGCCGCCAACGTCCATCGTCGGATCGGCCTCCGCATACCCTAGCCGCTGGGCCTCGGCCAAAACCTCAGCAAAGGCCCGCTCTCCGGTATCCATCTCGGTCAGGATATAGTTGCAGGTGCCATTCAGGATCCCCGCGATAGACTTTATATCATCACCAACCAGGGCTTCGCGAACAATCTTGACCGCTGGGACACCGCCCATCACGGCGGCTTCAAACAGCAATGGGACGCCCTGGCGCTCAGCAAGTTTGGCCAATTCGGCACCATGCTCTGCAATCAGTGCCTTGTTCGCCGTGACCACGGGTTTGCCAGCCTTCAGCGCTGCCTCCACCGCTGCTTTTGCCGGCCCATCAGAACCGCCGATGAGTTCGACAAATATGTCGGTCTGATCAGACCGCGCCAATTCCACCGGATCATCGAACCACGGCAGATTGGAAATATCAAAAGGCCGGGGCCGTGAGCGCGATCTTGCTGAAACGCCGGTCACAACGCTTCGCCCACCGGCTGGCGCAAAATCAGGCCGCTCAGCGAGAAATTTCAGTAGACCGGCGCCGACGGTGCCAAGGCCCGCAATGCCGACCTTCCAGGTGCGTTGGGTCATTTGCTCGTCATGGTGTTGTGAGACCTGGCCAGGATTTCGTCGGCATTGGCGAGGAACTTGCGAACGCTGCGCGCCGCCTGGCGGATTCTATTTTCGTTCTCGACAAGCCCAACTCGCACAAAGCCCTCACCATACTCACCAAAGCCTACACCCGGTGCCACCGCAACGCCCGCCTCCTCAATCAGAAGCTTG
>JANPNB010000352.1:0-2248 GCA_031427275.1 Alphaproteobacteria bacterium
CCGTATCGGCGGCCAAGGATCGACAGGTGATGTATTCCAGTCGGCTGATCCACAGGCGGCACTGATACTTGCGCGTGATCCAGCCGGCCATGCCGATGTGGTCTGGGTGCATGTGGGTGACGAACACTCGGGTCGCCTTGCGGCCCTCCAACGGCCCGGCAAAGGCTTTTCGCCACGCCTGCTGGGTGTCAGACCCACCCATGCCCGTATCGACAATGGCCCAGCCCTCGTCCTCCCGAATCGCCCAAACATTGATGAAGGCCAGTGATCCGCCGAGCGGCATTCGCAGCCATTTAATCCCCGGCGCGACATCCACCGCATCGCCAATCGCAGGTCCCGTTTCAAAGGGATAGGTCAGACGGGCCCGTGGGGTTTCGGCTATCGTATCTTCGAACCCATCACGCATGGTCTACTCCTCAATTCTCCTCGCTATTGTCGGACGCCTGGGGAGCGAGCGCAAACGCGCAATCGGTGTGCGAGCTATTAGGTTCAGCCTGGGTTCACAGCAAACTTGCTCAAAGCGGTCGCAAGGGCTTATGTCGCCCTCAAGGGAAACGTCTAGGAGAGTTCAAAATTATGAGGCCCATCGCATTCGGGTTGGCGGTCGCGCTCATTGTCGGCGCGCTGACCCCAGCCGTCGTCATGTCGGCGAGCAAAAAGGAAGAAGCTGCGCTAGCTGAGGCGCGCAAGCTTGGTATGGAAGCCGCGCCGGCAATCGCTCAGGGAGCGGGACTGACTTGCCAAGTGGTTGACGCCCGTCTGATGGGCAAGAACACAGACGCCAAGACCAAAATCTCAACCTCTTTCTATGAGATCGATTGCGATCAGGGCCTCGGATTTGTCTTGCAGGCCCCAGCCGGCGGCAAGACCACAGCCTTCAGCTGTATCGAAGCCAATTCACCTCAGCCTGACGGTAAGCCCCCGTCCGCACCCTGTAAGTTGGCGGGCAACGCCGATCCGAAGGCCGATCTGGCGCCCCTGATCGCCAAGGCCGGGGTCAGCTGCGTTCCTGACGCTGCACGCGGTATCGGCCAAAGCTCGACCAGCACCTATGTAGAAGTGTCGTGCCAGGGCGGCACCGGCTACGTGCTGCAGGCAGGTCTGCCAGCCAATCCGGGCGGGGCCTCACTGGCCACAAACTGCCTGATCTATGACGCTAGTGAGAGCAACATCAAATGCGTCTTGCACGACAAGGCGTCGCGACTGACGGCGATGGACACCTACATCGCCGCCGCCAACAACGGCTGCGTGCCTAAGGATCGCCGCTATGTTGGCCTTTCACAGGGCGGCGCGACCTATTGGGAAGCGTCCTGCCAGGACGGCAAGGGCTACATCTACAAGATCGAAAAGAACCAACTGTCTCAGGCCGTGTCCTGCGAAAAGGCCTCGGGCATTCTTGGCGGCTGCGAGCTGACCGACACCAAGGAAGCCGAAACGGCGCAGGCTGGCCTCTACACCAAGCTCGCTCAAAAGGCGGGTTTTGATTGCCAAGTTTCCAAGTATGCGCCCTTCCCGTCCCCGGCCGGTAAGGACGTCGTGGAACTGGTCTGCAGCAACCGTCCTGACGGCGGCGTCGGCGTCTTCGCCGGTCCCAATGCAAAGTCGATGGTTGTCGACTGCGCTCGGGCCCCGATCGTTGGATATCGCTGCAGCTTCACCAAGCCTGCTGACGCCTACAAGCTCGTCACTGACGACCTGAAGAAGATGGGCAAGACCGAGTGCGCTGTCTCCAATATTCGCGTGCTCGGCAAGACTGCCAAGGGCACGACTTTCCTGGAGACGGCCTGCGCTGACGGCCTGAAAGGCTATATCCTAGAATATACTAGCGAACCTTTGGCCCCGGTGGGCGTCGTGGGTTGCGCCTTCAGCAAGGACTGCAAGCTGCCCGGCAATACTTGATCCTCGGATCGCAGAAATAGTTTGGGCCCGTCGGGAAACCGGCGGGCCTGTTCGTTTCGCCCTAGGCTAAATCACCGCCTCAATGAACTTCGGCCCGGGCTCTCGCATGGCGCGCGCGAAGGCGATTTCGAACTGTTCGGCCGTTTCGCAGCGGGTTGCATCGACACCCAGCCCCTTGGCAACTGATACCCAGTCTATTTTGGGGTTTCCCAGGTCCAAGAGTTTGCTGGCTGACGGTCCAGGATTACCTGACCCCGTCCGACCCATCTCAATATTCAGGATGCGGTAGGAGTGATTGGCGAACACCACAACGGTGATGTCGAGGTTCTCGCGCGCCATGGTCCACAGG
>JANPNB010000353.1:0-12778 GCA_031427275.1 Alphaproteobacteria bacterium
GCGTCGAGCAGGCTCTGGATATAACCGTAGCCGTCGTTGTTGAAGCCTTTGAGTGAGCCGTCGGGCTGCACCACGATGGTGTTCATCGCTCCCATGCGTTTGGCCTTCAACGACTACATCCGCACTTCGGGACTCGCCGAGCATGCCGGTAAGATTTCGCCGCGCAATGGCTTCCGAAACGATGATGTGACCCGCTTCGATCTGCGACTTAGCCAAGAGTTCCCAGCTTTCTTCCCTGGCGGTGCCAAACTTCAGGCCTATGTGGACCTGATCAATGTAGGTAACATGATCAATAACAAGTGGGGGGCGCTGGATCAGGTGGACTTCTTCTACGCGGCTCCGATCGTCGGCGTAGCCCTGGCCGGCGGTAAATACACCTATTCAAACTTCCAACCGGCCGTGAAGACTTTCGCTAACTCCGATGCGCCCAACCGGTCGCTTTGGCAGGTGAAATTCGGCTTGAAGTATTCCTTCTAAAGCCAGCCATCGCGATCTCTAGGCGAGGGGCGGCTCAGCGATGGGTCGCCCTTTTGCTTGACGGATGGGGCGCGGGGTCGCATTGGCCGGTCGCTGTTTTGAGGACGCTATGACCCTGACCATTCCTGCCGAGTGGGCTCCGCACCGGGCCATGTGGCTGGGGTTTCCCAGTCATGGTGACCTATGGGAAGACAACCTTGCGCCCGCCCAGGCCGAGGTTGCGGCTCTTGCCCGCGCTTTGGCCGGTCCCGGCCGCGAACGCGTGCGGCTGATGACTGGAACGGCGCAGGGCCACGCCGACGCGCGTCGCCTTCTGGGTGACGTCCCAGGTCTCGAGATAGTGCCAGGCCGATTCGGCGACATCTGGCTGCGCGACACCGGCCCGATCTTTGCCAAGACGCCGACAGGCGAGGCGGCGCTGGGCTTCAACTTCAACGGCTGGGGCGGCAAATACCTGCTTGACCACGACGACGAGGTGGCCAGCCAGATCGCGCAGGCCTCTGGCGTCGCCATGGTGCCCAATGACATCATCCTTGAGGGTGGCGCTCTAGATCATGACGGCGCTGGGACGACCCTGACCACCCGCCAATGCCTGCTCAATCCTAACCGCAACGCCGGTTGGACGGAACCGGTCGCGGCCGCTGCACTATCGAACGCGTTGGGCGCGCGCAAGGTGTTGTGGCTGGGCGCTGGCCTGGCCAATGACCACACCGACGGCCATGTCGATAACCTAGCCCGGTTCGTTGCACGCTCGACCGTGGTCTGCCCAGTCGCCTGGGGTCGGGGTGATGTGAACGCTGATGCCTATGACGCGTGCGCCGCAGACCTTGCCGCCATGACCGACGCAGATGGAATGAAGCTGAAGGTCATCCGCATCCCATCACCCGGCTGGATCGACAGCGAAGGGGGCGGCGCGGCCCCCGCCAGCCACATGAACTTCATCATCGCCAACGGCGCGGTTATTATGCCCACCTATGGCACAAGCCAGCCAGCGGAGTTGGCGCGGCAGGTCGTGGAAAGTCTCTTCCCCGACCGCGCTGTCATCGCCTTGCCTTCGCGCGCCATCTTGTCGGGCGGCGGCTCCTTCCACTGCATTACCCAGCAGGAGCCTGCCTGATGCCCCGCACCATCACCGTCGCTGCCCTGCAGACGTCCTACGGCGACGACCTCGCCGCCAATATCGCCAAGACGGCGGATCTGATCCGCCAGGCTGCTGCCCAGGGCGCGCAAGTGATTCTGCCGTCAGAGCTGTTCCAGGGCCCCTACTTCTGTGTAGCCCAGGAAGAGCGCTGGTTTGCTCAGGCCCATCCTTGGCGCACGCACCCCTGCGTGACCGCCCTGGCCCCGCTGGCCGCCGAGCTGGGTGTGGTCCTGCCAATCTCGATCTTCGAGCGTGAGGGGCCTCACTATTTCAATAGCCTTGTCATGGTCGATGCTGACGGCTCGCTGATGGGCCTCTATCGTAAGAGCCATATCCCTGATGGTCCCGGCTATATGGAAAAGTACTATTTCCGACCCGGGGATACTGGTTTTAAGGTCTGGGATACGCGGTTCGGGCGGCTGGGTGTCGGCATCTGCTGGGACCAGTGGTACCCGGAGGCGGCGCGCGCCATGACCCTGATGGGGGCCGAGATGCTACTCTACCCCACCGCCATCGGCTCTGAACCCCATGACGACACGCTGGACACCGCCTTGCCCTGGCGGCGCGCCATGCAGGGCCATGCGGTTTCCAATGTGATTCCCGTAGTGGGCGCCAATCGCACTGGCTTTGAACCGTGGACGGACTATCCCGGCGGCGGGCAAAGATTCTACGGCTCGTCCTTCATTGCCGACCACCGTGGCGACCTGGTGTCTGAGTTGGGCCGGGACGACCACGGGATCGTCAGTGCAAAGTTCGATCTAGACTTCCTGGCCGCCCATCGCGCAGCCTGGGGCTTCTTCCGGGATCGGAGGATCGATCTCTACGGGGCGCTGACCCAGCCTCGACCGGCTTAGTCACTGCGGGCAGGACTAACGCAACATCGTCAGGCCGTTCTTGATTACAGTGACGCTACGCGCCTTAACCCGGGCCTCAAACGAGATGGCCTTGCCGTCGGTCCACAGGTCCACAGTGATCGTGTCACCGGGGAACACCGGGGCTGAGAAGCGCGCCTGGTGGCTCAGAATCTGGTCGGGATCAAAGCCGGTAATCGCCTGCAGCACGGCCCGGCAGGTGATGCCGTAGGTACAGAGGCCATGCAGGATCGGGCGATCAAAGCCTGCCCGTTTGGCGATGCCGGGATCGGAGTGCAGCGGATTGCGGTCGCCGTTCAACCGGTAGAGCAGGGCCTGATCCTCTCGGGTGGTAAAGTCCACCGACACGTCAGGGGCTCGGGTTGGCACGGTGTGGGGCTCAGGCGCGCCCTCGGATGGGCCACCAAAGCCGCCGTCGCCGCGGGCGAATGTTGAGCCTGTCAGGGTGGCGACCTTTTCGCCCTTGTCGTCAGTCCAGACGGTTTCGTTGACGATGACCGCGCCCTTACCGGTACCCTTGTCATAGGCTCCGACGGTGCGGCTGGAGGCGGTAAAGGTGCCTTGGGCGGCCAAGGGTTTGTGCAGTTCAACCTTTTGCTCGCCGTGAACCACCATCAGGAAGTTGATCTGGCTGGGGCGGTGACCGGTAGGCATGTCCGGCGCAGGGCCCGCTGTTCCCCGCAGACCTGAAGACAGCACGGTCGCAGCCGTTGGAATGACTTTGAGCTCTTTCTCGTAAACGAAGGCCAGCTCCGTCTCGTTCATGGGGTCCTGCCCCAAGCCGACACCAAGGGCGTAAAGCATCACGTCCTTGTCGCCATAGGTGAAGGTACGGGGTGCAGTCTTCTGGTCGAGAATGTCGGGGTAAAAAATGGCCATGAAAGTAGATCCTCCGAAATGATGCTTTATGGTGCCTTGTTATGTGCTGATTGAAGCCCGTGAGGGGCCGCGAGGCAAGGCTTGAGCCGTGCGATTTGCGGCACGCGCGCTGATCGGTTAGAAGCGGCGACCTTTCGATGCCGTTCAATTGGAACCCGGCACCGAACTCACATTTGCACTCAGCAATTTGAAGGCTTTTCATGGCGACCGTCACGACCAATAGCGGCCAAATCACCGGCAGTGTTCTATTCTATTCCAAGCCCGAGCCGCTTTCGCCCGAAATGCACCGTGGCCTAGGCGTCAAGCGCATGGACGGCCCTTTCGGCTTTGCCCGAGCTGGCCATGCCGTGCCTTTGGCGGTGACTGAGTTCTCGCTGTCGGCCGTGACTGGTCCGATCATCTTCGTGGGTGATGATAAGACCCCGCTGGCGGTCATGGGTCTCAACAGCAACGAAAACATCTTCCTGCGCGAAGACGGTCTGTTCGAGGCTGGCGTCTATATTCCGGCCTATATCCGTCGGTATCCCTTCGTATTCGCCAATGATCAGGCTGCGGGACAATCAGTGCTCTGCATTGATCGGAATGCGGAATTCATCACCGAGGGCGGCGACATGCCGTTCTTCGACGAGAAGGATCAACCGACCGAGTACACCAAGAACTGTATTGAATTCTGCAACAACTATGAAGTTGAGCGCCAGCGGACGGCCAATTTCGTTCAGATGCTTAAGGACCTGGATTTGTTCGAGAGCAAGACGGCAATGCATACCCCGATCAACGAAGACGGCTCAACCGCTGAGCCTCAGATGGTCGCGGAGTTCTTTGGCGTCTCGGAAGAAAAGCTCAATGCATTGCCGCACGATAAGTTCGCGGAGCTACGTGACAACGGGGCTCTCCAACAGATCTACGCTCACCTCATGAGCTTGGTGGGCTGGGATCGCCTGATCGCTCTGCAGATGTACAAGGCTGCCACAGTGGCCATGCAACAAGAAGCTGCCAACGCGTAATCAGCGTGCGAAGACGCTGCGGGTCAGGCAGGAAAAAACCAGCCGACCCGCTTCGTCTAGCAAGTCGTGCTGGGCGATTATGATCCCTTTGCCTTCCCCGACTGGGTCTTTTCCCATGACGGTCATGCGGCCGCGCAAAACTTCACCAGCCGGCGGATTGCGGACCCAACGCAGGGCATCGACGCCTAGGCGCTTGGTCTGGGGCCAGTTCATGGTTGTTGCCGTGTCCAGTCTCGCCCAGATTGCGTAAACCATGGCATCGGGAGCTCCCCGCTCCACCGGCCAACCTGGGGCGAACGCCGCAATGAACGATTCCATCGCCCGGCGATCCAATCGAATTTCACCGAGTGCCGCCACATGGCCAATTTCAATATCGTCAAACTGGGCAGGCATCGCCGATCTCCAGGGCCAACAGTGCTGATTCGATGATGATGCGACTGCCAGACGTCGCGAGTCGAGCCGTAACCTTCGCGCCGATCTATGCGTATTGCTGATCGACAGGCATATAGCCGACCAACAGTAGAGAACCGGCTAATCCCATGACCCGATTTTTCGCAATCGCGCTTGCCGCGCTGGCCTTAGTTGCCGGGTTTCCGGCAGTGGCCCAGGCCGTCAAGACCCCTCATGTGACCGTCCAGTTGGTTAGCCAGGCCGTCGGAATATCCCCTGGTGGCGAAACCTATGTGGCGCTGGTCCAAGACATTCAGCCAGGTTGGCACACCTATTGGCGCAATTCAGGCGACTCGGGCGCGGCGACGGAGATCAAGTGGACATTGCCGTCCGGCTGGCGTGCTGGCGACATCATTTGGGCGACACCGACGAGACAACCGACCGGTCCCTTGATGAACTATGGGTATCATGATCGGGTACTCTTGCCGGTCGCCATCACCGCACCGCTTTCGGCGCGGCCAGGCCAACGGATTAGCTTAAAGGCTCACGTCTCGCTCCTCGTCTGCGCCGATGTCTGTGTACCTCAGGATGCGGATATCGCCTTGGACCTGCCTGTGACGGCCGCGCCATCGGCCGTGACGCCAGCTTGGGGCGACAAGATCACCCAGGCCCTCGCCACATCCCCCAAGTCCGGTGACTTGGTGGGTGTCGTGATGAAGGACGCAAGCACCCTAAAGCTCGCCGCCACCAGCCCCGCGCTAAAGGGCGCAGACTTCGCCGATGCCTACTTCTACCCCTATGCTGGGGATGTGATCGACCACGCCAAACCGCAGCTTATCGAGCGCGGTCCGGAAGGTTTGACCCTGACCTTATCTCCGACACCCGGAGCCGAATCCAAAGCCGCGCCCGAGCTGCTGGCGGGCGTCTTAGTGGTGTCGGGCAAGGGATATGAGCTCAGCGCCAAGGCTGGCATTCTGCCGCTCGCGGCGCGTGGGTTGGGACCGCCGCCCGTTGAGACGGTGAACGCCGCTGGACTAGGTCTGATCGGGGCTGTGGCCTTCGCCTTCCTAGGCGGGCTCATTCTGAATCTCATGCCGTGCGTATTTCCGGTCCTGGCCTTGAAGGCCGCGTCTCTGGCGTCTCACGCTCATGAACGCCGCAAGGCCCAAGCCCAGGGCTTGGCTTTTCTGGCCGGGGTATTGGCGACGTTTTTGGCGCTGGCTGGTACTTTGATTGCGGTGCGCGCCGGTGGCTCGGCGGTGGGGTGGGGATTTCAACTACAGTCACCGCCGGTGGTTGCATGTTTGGCCTTGCTCATGCTCGCCGTTGCTCTGAACCTTTCGGGGTCTGTTTGAGATCGGCGGTTCGCTTCAGGGGTTGGGCTCCCAAGCGGCTTCACGCGGCGGACTGGTGGGGGCCTTCTTTACAGGCGCTTTAGCTGTGGTTGTCGCGGCCCCTTGCACCGCACCGTTCATGGCTCCAGCTCTGGGCTGGGCGCTGACCCAATCGACACCCGCGGCCTTGGCGGTGTTCCTGGGCTTGGGTCTGGGCTTCGCCGCACCATTCACCCTAGCGGCGTTTGTCCCGGCTCTGTTGTCGAAGCTCCCGCGACCTGGGCCCTGGATGGAGGGGTTCCGCAAGCTGCTGGCGTTCCCGATGTACGGGGCGGCCGCATGGCTGGCTTGGGTTTTGGTGATTGGGTCGGGATCCGATGCCCTTGCGCGGCTATTTGCTGCCGCGATCGTTCTGGCCTTAGCGGCATGGATCATGGGCATAGTTCAGCGCAGGCATCTCGCCGGAGGACGGCCAATCATCCTGACAGTCCTCGGCGTCTTTCTTTTGGTTGCGTCCATTATGGCGGTGATCGTTCCTGGCTACTCCCTGGCAGGAGGCCCCGAGTCCCTGACCCAGGGCTCAGACATCCCCTACCAAGCCTATAGCCGAGAAAGGCTGGCGGAGGCCCAGGCCGCCGGAAAGCCGGTGTTTGTCAATTACACAGCCGCTTGGTGCGTGACCTGTCAGGTGAACGAGAAGGTGGCTTTTTCCACGCAGCAGGCTGCAGAGGCGTTCGACAGGACTGGAACGGTCTATCTCAAAGCTGACTGGACCCGCCGTGACGCCGAGATCGCTGCCGAACTGGCAGACCATGGCCGAGCCGGGGTTCCGCTCTATCTCGTTTATAGTGCCCGTGGGGGTGAGCCGAAGGTATTGCCCCAGCTTCTCACCGGGCCGATCGTCGCCAGGGCTCTCGAGGCAGCGGCAGCACGCTAAACGGGCGGCGTGGGCGGCGCGGTTATGACTTCCACGTTGTCGCGAAGCAGATATCCCATCTCCTTCAGCGCGACGTCCCGGGTTTTGCGATCTGGCGCAGTGGTGACGGCCGTCAGCTTCACCGGCAGGTCCTGAGAAATGCCGCGCAGAATGCACTTCAGATCACCGTCTGTGCCGCGCTTGGCGAGCAGCAAGTGACCCTTCATGTCCAGGGCTGAAAGTTCGCTTACCTGTGTCTTGAAGCCTGCGGAGATAGGCTTGTCATTCCCCTGAAAGGTCGCGACCTGCGCCTTGAGGCGGCCGGCACGCTGCACGATATCGACGAACATCGGCTCATGGGCGACGGCTGCGGGCCGCGCCATAGCGTAGGTCGTTGTTGGGTGGGCAGATCCAGTCGAGGCCAACCAGAAAAGGGCAACGGCGGCTACAGCGTCGCAAGACATTTGATGTTCCTCGCAAGCAGATCGAGACAGAAGGCTGGTCCTTTGCTAACCGCGACATGGTAAACGTCGTCCTACCGTCGCCAAGGTTCCGACCCCTCAATGACTGAACTCGCATCCGCCTGGATCGACCTGGAGTCGCGCGCCACTGGGGTCCGCGCCCGGCGTATCGTTGATTTATTCCGTGCAGAACCTGACCGGATGGCAAAACTCTCCCTGACGGCGGCAGGCATCCGCCTTGATCTCTCCAAACAACCCTGGTCCCTGGACGACTTCAAGAGTGCGCTGCGATTGGCCGACGCTGTGGGTCTGGAACGTGCTCGGGCGCGGCTATTCGGTGGTGAAATTGTCAATGCCTCAGAGGGTCGGGCGGCCCTGCACATGGCGTTGCGCGCGCCGCCGGGCACCAAGTTTGTCGCAGGCGGTGCCTCGGTCTCTCGAGACGTTACAGCGATGCGGCGCAGGCTGGGCAGCTTTTCAGAGGCGGTGCGAACCGGCGTTCGGGTTGGTGCTACTGGCCGTCCATTCCAGACGGTAATCCATATCGGTATCGGCGGCTCCGACCTTGGTCCAAGACTGGTATGGGAAGCCTTGCGCCCCCTAGCGCCCAAGATTGACCTCCGCTTCGTCGCCAATGTCGACCCGTCCGACCTCGCCCTCGCCCTCGTCGGCTTGGACCCTGCCGAAACCCTTGTCATTGTGGTTTCCAAGAGTTTTACCACCCAGGAGACACTCACCAACGCTGAGACCGCCCGAGCTTGGCTGCGCGACGGTCTTGGGCCGACCGGTGACACCCATCTAGTCGCGGTATCCGCCGCACCCCAGGTGGCAAATGCCTTTGGTGTGCCGCAGGATCAGGTGTTTGCCTTTTGGGACTGGGCGGGCGGACGCTACTCACTCTGGTCGTCGGTCGGGCTCTCCTGCGCCATCGGGTTGGGCTTTGAGGCCTTTGAGGGTTTGCTGGCTGGTGGCGCGACTATGGACGCACACTTTCAAAGTGCACCGCTTGAGGTCAACCTGCCAGTGGCGCTGGCGCTAGCCCACATATTCAATCGCAATGTGCTGGACCGACCAGTGCGTGCGGTGATCCCCTACGCCCAGAGACTGCGGTTGTTTCCGGCCTTCCTGCAGCAGCTGGAGATGGAGTCAAACGGCAAGCGGGTCATGGTATCCGGTGATCCGGTGACCCGGTCTACGGCGGCCAGTGTTTTCGGAGATGCCGGGACCAACGGCCAACACGCTTTCTTCCAAGCCCTGCACCAAGGCACAGATGTGATACCGGTGGACTTCTTGGCGATCGGCGAGACCATTGAGGGAGATCCTGCGGCGCACGCGAAACTCCTCGCAAATGTGATTGCGCAGGCCGAAGCTCTCATGGTGGGCAGATCGGCCGATATGGTGCGTGCTGACCTCGCAGCTCAGGGTCTATCGCGCAGCCGAATTGCCGCGCTTACGCCGCAGAAAACCTTTCCGGGAAACCGCCCCTCCAGCTTTTTGGTGATGGATCGCCTCGACCCCCAGCACTTGGGGGCGCTCATCGCGCTCTATGAGCACAAGGTGTTCGTCGAGGGGGTGATTTGGGGGATCAATAGCTTCGATCAGTGGGGTGTCGAGCTCGGAAAGTCGCTTGCCACCGTGGTACTGTCAGAGCTTGAAGGCCGAACCTCCACGCTGCACGATCCGTCGACCACAGATCTCATCGCGCGCCTGAAATCTTAGACAAGGAAATCTCTATGGATGACGTCAGAGGTAAGACTGCCTTCATTACGGGCGGGGCCAGCGGCCTGGGTTTGGCCATGGCGCACGCCTTTGGCGAGGCAGGCATGAATGTCATGTTGGCCGATATCGAAGAAGGCCCTTTGCAGCAGGCGGTAGCTGAGCTGGAGGAACGCCAGATTCGCGTCGGCAGCGTGCTCTGTGATGTGGCGATCCGCCAAGCGCTAGAGGAGGGGGCCGCCAAAACGATCGAGACATTCGGCAAGGTTCACGTGGTCTGCAACAATGCCGGTGTTGGTGCGGGCGGCCCGATGGATCAGGTCAAGCCCGCCGATTGGGATTGGGTCGTGGCGGTCAATCTGATGGGCGTGGTCTATGGCATGGAAACTTTCCTGCCGCTGATCCGCAGCCACGGGGAGGGCGGTTGCTTCGTCAATACCGCCTCAATGGCTGGCCACATCTCGCCTCCGGGCATGGAGCCCTATAGTGCCACCAAGTTCGCGGTGGTTGCTATGTCAGAGGGTTGGGCCGGACAATTGGCTCCAGAAAACATCAATGTGGCGGTGCTCTGTCCCGGCTTCGTCAAGACCAAAATCAATCAGTCGGGTCGGGCGCGTCAGGCGCAATATGGCGGGCCCACCGTCAGCGAAATCGTGGCCAACTCTGCCGTGGAGAACGGCATTGATCCAGCCCGTGTCGGACAACGTGTATTGGAAGCCATCCGCGCCAAGGAACGTTACATCTTCACCCACCCAGATATGCGTGCCTTCGTCCAAGCCCGGTTTGCCGGCATCATGAGCGCCTTTGATGTGGCAGATGCCAGTCCGGCCCTGGCCAATATGGACTACAAGACCCCTGACCTCAGCGGTGAGATTCCCAACCCATGAGCGTCCTAGTCACCGGCGGAACCAAGGGTATCGGTCTGGCGATTGCGCGTCGATTGGCGGCGACCTATCCGAAACTGGTCCTGGCCTATCATACCGATGAAGCCGCCGCAGAGGCCGCTCAAGCCGAGCTCACCGCTCGGGGCGCGCAGGTTCAGACGATCCGCTGCGATGTGGGCAGTCCGGAGGGGGCTGCGGCCCTGATCGCCCAAGCCGAGACGGTGACCCACATCGTCCATTCCGCGGCCATGATCTATCCCACCAGCCTATTGGGGGCCGACCTAGCTAAGTTCCGCCAGGCGGTCGAAACCAATGGCCTGTCACTGCTCTATCTGGTTCACGCCGCCCAGCATCTGTTGTCGCGGGGTTCCAGCGTGGTGTTCATTACCAGCATGGGCTCGCGCATACCCTCCGCCAATTACGGAGCCCTAGGCATCGGCAAGGCATTGGCCGAGGCCATCGTTCGCTACCTCGTGGCCGAGTTGGCTCCACGCGGGGTGCGCATCAACGGGGTTGCACCGGGTCTCGTTCACACGACATCCGTTGCCTCCATGGTCGGCGGGGAAGAGGCTGCTCAAGCGGTGGTGGACCGCGCCGCCCGCACCAATCCCTCCGGCCGCGCTAGCCGCGACTCCGACTATGCCTCCCTGGTGGAATACCTGCTCTCTCCCGACGCTGAGTTCATTCAGGGTCAGGTGATTGCCGCCACCGGCGGCACCGGTGTCATCGGCTGACTCGCCTTGTTAAGGGCTTTGGGTTATGAGGCTGACTACATGAGCACCTGCGCGCATCATCACGGCCACCACCATCTGACCTGCCATAGCGGGATCGGTCGGGTGCGCTTTATCTAAAGCAGGCCCAGACGCCGGCCCCCGCAACGCGGATGGGGCCGATGTCGCGCTCCATCCCTTTGAAGACATCTCAAGGGATTTTAACGATGCCTAACCTTCGATCCGACCTGCGCCGCCTTGCCGCGCGCCCCACCTTGGCCTAAGCGCGCGCCATGTCCGATCCATCCTCCCGACCCGAGGCCCGCAGCCCGCGTGGGTTCATTGACCGCCGTGTCCGCGACCTTGCCTCCGAACGCCAAATCCTGACCAAGGTGTCGGAGGTCTATGAACGCTATGGCTTTGAGGCTCTTGATACCGGGGCCTTGGAATATGCCGACGCGCTCGGCAAGTTCCTGCCTGACGCCGACCGCCCCAATGAAGGGGTCTTTGCTCTGCAAGATGATGACGAACAGTGGATGGCCCTGCGCTATGACCTGACCGCGCCGTTAGCTCGGTTCGTGGCTCAGAATTGGGAAGGCCTACCCAAGCCCTTCCGTCGCTATGCCTTTGGCAGCGTCTGGCGCAATGAAAAGCCCGGGCCAGGTCGCTATCGGGAATTCACCCAGTGTGATGCCGATACCGTGGGCTCGGCCCGGCCGGAAGCCGACGCCGAGATCATCGCCATGGCGGCAGAGGGTCTTGGTGCTGCTGGCCTGCCCGATGGCGGCTATGTCATCAAGATCAATAACCGCAAACTGCTCAACGGCCTTCTAGCGACCGCTGGCGTGACGACAGAGGGCCAAAAGCTCGGGGTCCTTCGCGCAGTCGACAAGCTTGATCGGCTAGGGCCGGACGGCGTGCGGCTATTGCTGGGCGAGGGTCGCAAGGACGACTCTGGGGCCTTCACCAAGGGGGCAGGACTTTCGGCTTCTGCTGCTGAGGCCGTGCTCGCCTTCACCGCCGCCGGAGCCTCAGGGCGTTCTGAAACCCTGGACCGTATCGCCAATGTGATTGGAGGATCGGTCGAAGGCGATGAAGGCTTGGCCGAACTCCGCCAGATCGATCAGGCGTTGTCGTCCATGGGCATTGCGTCCGACAAAGCCCAATTCGACCCCTCCATCGTCCGTGGTCTGGAATATTACACAGGCGCGGTCTTCGAGGCCGAAATGCTGCTGCAAACCACCGACGACAAGGGCGCGCCTGTAAAGTTCGGCTCGGTCGGTGGCGGAGGTCGATACGACGATCTTGTGGCGCGGTTCACGGGCGAACGGGTCCCGGCGACCGGCTTCTCATTTGGCGTCTCACGCTTAGCCCAAGCTTTGCGGGCCGCAGGTCAAGACCAAGCTACGCGGTCTCGCGGTCCAGTGGTAGTCATCGCCTTTAGCCAAGACGACATGGCCGCCTATCTCCAGGTGGTGGGCGAACTGCGCGCTGCTGGGATCGCCGCAGAAGTTTATCTTGGAACCTCCGGCATGCGACCGCAGATGAAATATGCCGACCGCCGCCTATCGCCAGCCGCCGTCATCTTAGGCGGTGATGAAATCGTAGCTGGCACCGTGACCATCAAGGATCTGGACCTGGGCCGAGAGTTGTCCTCTGCCGTCACTGACAATGCGTCCTGGCGCGCGGAGCGACCCGGCCAGCAAACCGTCTTGCGGTCTGAATTGATCCCGACCTTGCGTCGCATTTTGGAGGCCTAGAGAATGCGTGCAGAACCTCGCGTCCCGCCAGAAGTCCTGGCCGCCATTCGGGCACCGTTCCTGGCGGTAGGTGCCCAGCCGGTCGACACCCCGATCTTGCAGCCGCTTGGCCTGCTACTCGAATTGGCGGGTGAGGCCCTACGATCTCGACTGTTTGTCGTGCAATCGCAGGGTGGCGAAGAAGCGTGCCTGCGGCCTGATTTCACCGTGCCAGTGGCGCGCATGCACCTCGAG
>JANPNB010000354.1:0-13766 GCA_031427275.1 Alphaproteobacteria bacterium
GCGGTAACCCGGATTCAGTTCGAGCGATCCAATCACAACGCCGCTCGGCGGCGTCCCCCGCAGGGCATTTCCCAATGCAGCCAAATCGTACCGGGGCGCCCTTGTGCTGTTTGTGGCTCTAGACCTTGTCTGACTCGATTACCAGCTCGGTTCCTGTCGCGGTTTTGGTGACGACGTCGGGTGTCAATCCAGAGGTTTGGCGCCAGCGGATGGGCTTAGAATTGGGCCAGAGCGCCCGGATGCGGGCCCGGTCGGTGGCTGGGCCAGGCTGCAGCCCGGCCACCAATTCTGAATGGTTTTGCAAGGTCGGATCGCGTTGGCGCTTGGTATAGCTGAACTCGACCACGTCACCCACCTGTAGACCCTCGGGCTGCAAGGTCGCGGTTAGTACGCCGTCGAGCATGGCGCGCTCTAGATTGGTCTCGCGACGCAGCACCGTGAAGGTCTGCCCCTTGGCCAGCACGTCCACAATTTGACCACCCCGCAAGACGCGCACGCTGTGAACGGTGATGGTTTCGGTATCGGGCTGCCACTGGATGCCGACACCCCCGGCGGCTAGTCCCTGGACGTTCTGAATCCGGATCGCAGAGTCGACATAGATCTCGTTCCCGTCGGACGTGAAATTGACCTGCAGATCGGTGAGCAGGCGCCGGGCCGGCGCCACATCGCTGGGCTCAATCGGGCTCTGGGCTAGGGTTTCGATCTTGACCCACGTCGCAGGTGGGCCAAATTGCAACTTCTCGGCCGCCGACGCGCCACCAGCCCAAAGCAGGAGGGCGCAAACCAAACCGATACGCAATATGACACTCCTGAACGATGTTTGAGACGATAGGGCCATGGCGTAGATTTGCAACCGAACGTGGCTTGAGTTCGTGTAGTCTGTCCCCAGTTAAGGGGGAAGAAACACCATTCGGCTCATTGTGGACGCCATGGCCCCTCTGTTTGGATACCGGACTGTTGGCATCTTCGTCGTCGGAAGCCTGGTCGGTTTTTTGGGGGCGGTCGCGACCCTTCGCGACAACAGCTCACCCCAGGCTCTGGCGCTAAAATCCAGCTATCTGGCCAACAGTTCCGACACCCGGCCCACGGGCACGTCACAGCTGGCCCGCGAGGCAGGCCAGATTTGGGACGCGCGGAATGCCGACGGCTTCGATTGGGGTCAGCGCAACTCACTTATTGATCCGCGGACTTGCCCAGGAGATCACGGCCCCTTCATCATGGGCTGTCGGGAGGCCGCCAAGGGGCGGGCTGTCGCCATGGGTGGACCACAGGTTTCCCGTTGAGCGTTTTCAATTCTGTCTTGATCAGCCATGATCAAGCCTTGATCTCGCAAATGGGCTCGGCAGGGAGTTGGCATGACGCGCCAGAAGGTCTTGGTTCTCTATTTGGCGAACTCGGCGTTAGATGCGCCGGTCATTGCCTGGGCGATCTATGATGGGACAGGCCAGCATCTGCATATGGCCGGCGACGATGACGAGGTGCCCTATCGCACCGGACTTGAGGCCCTGAAGGACGGTTGGTGCCTGATCCAGGCTAGCCAGATCCTGCCCCACAGTCGCGGCGATGAATTTGATGTCGCCTATCTGAAATACGAATTCTTCTTCGAACAATTGGTGGAGGTCGCGCCATGAGTGAAGCGCCGTTGCTAGGGGCCCTGGATATGGCCCGGTTCGTGGCCAAGGGGTATCTGCGGTTCGACGCCGTGGTGCCTGACGAGATCAATGCGCAGTTTCTAGCCGAAATGGGCGAGGCCGGAGAGCCGGTTCCAGGTCAGCGAGTGATGCGGGCGTTTGGCGACTTGCTGCGCCAAGCCCAGGTGCCAGAGGTGGCGGCGGGCACCCCACTGTCGCGCACCTATGCCCAAGGGTCGGCCATAGCGCGGTTGCTGGACCTGCCTTTGGTCAAGGGCGCGATCCAAAGCCTGGTCGGCTCCGACCCAGTGTTTGATCACCACTTCCTGCACGTGACCTTTCCGCCTGCCTATCATGAGGCCGCCGGGGGCGAGAACGTCTCGCAGCATACCCATCAAGACTCGACGATCGACCCGAGCGCGGGGTTCGACCTGCAGATCATGTACTATCCCCATAAGGTGACCCGACCGATGGGCGGTACGCGCTTCGTGCCCGGCACTCACTTGCGCAAGGTTAGTGAAGTGGCGCTGGGCCGTTATCAGAATATCCGTGGCCAGCAGCATATGGTCTGCGAGGCCGGAACCCTGCTCTTCCTGCACAACGGCATTTGGCACGGGGGCGGCGTTAATCACGGTGACCGTACACGGACGATGTTCAAAATCCGTATGAACCCGAGCGAAGCTCAGCGGGGACTATGGGATGTTGGCAGTTGGTATGTGGCGGAAACTCAGCGGCCAATATTCTATGTGAAAACACCGCAGCCAGAGTCGGTGGAATCCATCTTGATGACGCCGGAGCCTTGGTTCGAGCAAGACACCGGACGGTTGGAATTTGTCAATCGGGTGAAGCTGTGGCGGCATTTAAGCGGCGACGACAACTATGATGCCGACTATTGGCTGACGCGGTTGGAGAACCCCGCGCGCGCCGTGGTCCACGCATGATCGACCTGCACTATGCTGCCACGCCCAACGGGTGGAAAATCTCCATCATGTTGGAGGAATGCGGTTTGGCGTACCGCGTTGTCCCGGTGAATCTGGGTAAGGGCGAGCAGTTCGCAAGCGACTTTCTGGCGATCAGCCCCAACAACCGAATTCCGGCGATTGTCGATCACGCGCCGGTCGGTGGTGGAGCACCGGTATCGGTGTTCGAAACCGGTGCGGTCCTGATCTATCTGGCGGAAAAGACAGGTAAATTCTTGCCAGAGGATTTGCGCGGACGCACCGCAGTGATCCAATGGCTGATGTGGCAGATGGGCGGGCTCGGTCCGATGCTGGGCCAGAATGGCCACTTCCTGCTCTATGCGCCGGAAAAGATCCCCTATGCCATGGATCGCTATCGCCGGGAGGCCGAGCGGCTCTACGGCGTGCTGAACACCCAGCTGGGCAAAACGGGAGCCTATGTGGCGGGTGATGACTTTTCGATCGCCGACATGGCCTGCTTCCCCTGGCTGATTACCCACAAGGCGCAGGGTTTTAGCCTGGATGACTATCCGCACATCAAGACCTGGTTTGCGCTGGTTCGGGCACGACCTGGGGTGATTGCCGGAACTGCGGTGGGCAGGATGGCGAGACCTGGCGAGATGGATGCCGAAACCAAGAAGAACCTGTTTGGCATTACACCGCCAATATCCGGAGCTAAGCCATGATTGAAGCCTTCTTCGACTGCTCCAGTCCCTGGACTTACTTGGCGTTCGAGAACCTGAAGAAGCTCAGCATAGAGCTGAATGAACCGATTAGCTGGCGGCCAATATTGGTTGGTGGGATATTCAATACCGTCAATCCGTCTGTATACGAATCAAGAGCTACGCCGGTGCCGTTAAAGGCGAGATATATGTGTAAGGATATGGATGACTGGGCACGGTTTGCGGGACTTAGGATCATCTTTCCGCCCAAGGTGTTCCCCGTCAATAGCGTCAAGGCCATGCGTGGCTGTATCTGGCTGGAACCCCAAGGCAATATGGTGGATTTCGCCACGGCAGTGTTCGAAGCCTATTGGGGCGACAACCTGGATATTTCACGCGACGAGGTCCTCACCGCCGTTTGCAAGAGGGTCGGCATTGATCCGGCCGCCTTGCTCAGCGCCGTCGCAATGCCAGAGATCAAGGAGGCTCTCAGGCTCAACACCGAAGAGGTGATGGCGCGCGGCGGGTTCGGATCTCCAACCATCTTCGTCGGCGGCGACGACATGTATTTTGGCAATGACCGCATGCCACTCATTCGTGATGCCGTGTTGCGTGGACGTTGAGACGGCGAGGAAGTCGTCTCGTCCTCCAGCATCAGTGAGGAGGGTTATCGACGCTAATCTCTTCAAGTGCCTGACCCACGACCTTTGCGCTGTAGTCGTGCGCGATGTCGCCAAGCGATAGGATGCCAGCCAGTTCACCCGTTTTGTTTGTCACAACCAACCGGCGGATTTGATGATGGGCCATTTGGGCTGCGGCATCGGCTAAGCTGTCATCGTGTTGGCATGACTGAATATGGTCACTCATAACCGCAGAAATCGGCCCATTTAAGTCGCCGTCCTTAGCGACCACGCGCAAGACGATGTCGCGGTCGGTGACCAAGCCAACGATCTTGCCTTTATCCATTACGGGGACCACGCCGGAATCAATTTTTTCCATTATGACAGCGACTTGGCGCACGCTGTCCATAGGCGCGGCCGTGATCACCTGCGCCGTCATTGCATCGCTAACTCTCATAAGAATACCTCGTGGATTGGCTGATAGGTATCTACAACTACGCAGGAGAAGAGTTGTTCCCCGATGGTTGCGTGGTTATTCTAGGATGAAACGGAAACCGCTGAAGTCGCGATCAGACCCAACGCCCTTCTCCCCCTGCGGGGTCGAGACGGGCGAAATGCCAAATCGTTGGCAATTCGCATAGTCGAACCGAATAGGTTCGTCTCGACGGTGGCGCGCGAAGGCGCGACGGATGAGGGGTTTCTCTGAAACCGGAGACTTGCCACTACCGACGCCCAAACGCTTCAAGCGGTCCCGACAATATCGGTTCCCGTCCGAGCGAAGCGCGTATCTCGTCGAGCACCTGTTGCGGCCAAGCATCGATCCGATTGTTGGAAAATCGCAGCACCCCAAACCCTTGGGATCGAAGCCAAGCATCCCGCTCAGCATCCACGTCTGAATCATGGAAGCGGTAACCCCGATAAGGCCCTGATCTCGACCTCTTATGTGGAGCGCGCCCACCTGACCATGCGTATGTCGATGCGCCGGTTCACGCGGTTAACCAACGGCTTTTCAAAGAAGATCGACAATCACGTCTATGCGCTGGCACTCTATTTCGCGTTCTACAATTTCACCCGGATTCACAAGACGCTGAAAGTCACCCCGGCCATGGCGGCGGGGATCACCGATAAGCTCTGGTCGATGGAAGATATTGCAGAGCGGATTGAGGCCGGTCGTCCAGCTCCTGCGAAGCGGGGGGCGCACAAGAAACGGGTCGCCTAGCCGTCGTCTTGAATATCCCTGATCTCAACCTGACCGGAGGGCCCATTATATGTGAGCTGGTAACGCCGGAGAAATGATCGACCAAGGATTACGCGGTGCCATTGTTCTCCTTGCTCCAGTTTCACCCCCGTAAATTGTTGGAACAGGAGTCGATCAAGCTTCGGAATGTAGAGGCGCGCCGTGTAGATGAACGCATGATGCTTACCTCCGACGCCGCTTATCTCACCTTCATCGGTGATTGGGAGATTCAGCGTCTTCGCGAGTTCGTCATCAATGCAATCGCCCCCCGCGCCGGTATCAACTAGCGCCCGAACATTCTTCTGCGGGAGATCCGGCTTCTCGCCGGGTGTTGAGCCCGACCGCAAACCGATATCGACTAGCAGCGTTGGGCCAAGTTGGACGAGAAGGTCTGCGGTGCTGGCACCGCCCTTCCCCTGCTTAAACCCCGCTTGCGTTGAGGACATGAGCCGGCGTAAAAACCATTCCGCCCGGTAGTTGCACTGCCGATGGCGCTCCCACTTGGCGGATCAAATAGGGACCCGTATCAAAGCGCTCGACGGCCGCCGATGCAGCATCCTCGAAATCGGAAAATGCATCGACCAACGCGCCATGATAAAACACAACCCACTGTTTGAAGTGGTTGGCCTCCAACTCAGGCCTCATTCTATCAAAAGCTGCGATGTCGTCTTCCAGAACGATCATCAGCGATTCTCCATCTGACAGTATTTGATCATTATTCGCGATCAGTCGCTAATCAACTCTGCGCCGCGATTAGCGTCTATTGAGTCGCGATGCCTTTGGTTAACGTCAAACTGAAAGGTCGGAGAAACCCCTTATCCGATAGCCCTTCGGCGGTGGCCTTCTCCCCCTGCGGGAGAAAGCCATTTTGGCGCGCCCGCTATTTCCTTTGGTGAAACGGAACGGGAACGTGTGCTAGGGTTCTGCAATGGCTGAACTCGCCCCTCCCCTCTTGCCGGATCGCTTTGCCAAGTGGTTTGCGGCGCGTGGCTGGAGCGCTCGCGAGCATCAGTTGGAGATGGTGGCCAAGGGCCGTGCGGGGCGTGACGCCCTGCTGATCGCGCCGACCGGGGGCGGGAAGACGCTCGCCGGGTTTCTGCCCAGCCTGATCGAACTCGCCGAGCGTCCGCCCGCCAATACGCCGCGTGGTCTGCACACCCTCTATATCTCACCGTTGAAGGCGCTGGCGGTGGACGTTGAGCGCAATCTGCTGGCCCCAATTTTGCAAATGAACCTGCCGATTGTGGCCGAGAGCCGCACCGGGGACACCGGCATCTCGCGGCGGCAGCGGCAGCGGGTCAAGCCACCGGACATCCTGCTGACCACGCCAGAGCAGTTGGCGCTGTTTTGTGCGTGGGAGGGCGCGCGGCTCTATTTCGAGAACCTGTCTTGCGTGATCATTGATGAGATCCACGCGATCCATTCGTCGAAACGCGGGGACTTGCTGGCTCTGGACCTTGCCCGTCTGTCAAAATTTGCGCCCGGGATGCGGCGGGTGGGTTTGTCGGCGACGGTGGATGATCCGGAGGTGATCAAGCGATGGATGGGATCGACATCCAGCTCTGTCGACCTCGTCCGTGGCCCAAAAGGTGCGGCCCCGATTGTCGATATGTTGTTGTCGGAAGGGCGCGTGCCCTGGGCGGGACATACAGCCAAGCATGCGATGGCAGAAGTCTATGACGCGGTTAAGGGAGCCCGGACGGCGCTGATCTTCGTCAATACTCGGTTCCAGGCTGAGTTCGCCTTCCAGGAGCTCTGGCGGCTGAACGACGACAACCTACCGATTGCTTTGCACCACGGCAGCCTAGCCGCCGAGCAAAGACGCAAGGTTGAGGCGGCGATGGCGCGGGGCGAACTGCGCGCGGTGATCTGTACCTCAACCCTGGATCTGGGAATCGATTGGGGGGATGTGGACCTGGTGATCCAGCTGGCCTCGCCAAAGGGGGCCAGCCGGATGGTGCAACGGATCGGGCGGGCCAATCACCGGTTGGACGAGGCCAGCCGCGCGCTATTCGTGCCAGCCAACCGGTTTGAGATGTTGGAGTGCCAAGCGGCGCGCGAGGCCATTGCTGAGAACAAGTTTGACGGTGATCCACAGCGCACGGGCGCGCTCGATGTGTTGGCGCAGCATGTGATGGGCTGCGCGATCTCTGAGCCCTTCGATCTGCTGGCCTTTTATGACGAGATCATCAGCGCCGGGCCCTATCGAGACCTGACCTGGGAAGACTATGAGCAGGTGGTGGATTTCGTTTCCACCGGCGGATATGCGCTGAAAACCTATGACCGGTTTCGTCGGATCGTGAAAGACCAAGACGGCCTGTGGCGGGTGCGCGATCAGGCCACAGCGCAACGCCACCGCCTGAATGTCGGTGCGATCCTGTCACCCGCCGTGCTGTCAGTGAAGATCGCGATGGGCAAGTCCCTGCGCGGTGGCCGCAAGATCGGTGAGGTCGAGGAAGGCTATCTGGAAATGCTCGACCCCGGCGACACCTTCGTGTTTGCCGGACAGGTTTGGAGCCTGGTGGCGGTAACCGGCCTGGATGTGTTGGTGCGCGCGGCCAATGACAAAGACCCTAAGATGCCGTCCTGGGGTGGATCGAAATTCGCACTGTCCACCTTCCTGGCCAAGCGGGTTCGGGAGCTGATGTTTGATCAGGACCATTGGCAGGTCCTGCCCGCCGATGTGCGCGAGTGGCTGGAGGCACAGCGCGACCGCTCGATGATCGTCAAAGAACATGAGCTGTTGTTGGAGACCTTTCCACACGGGCGACGGCACTACCTCGTCTGTTATCCCTTCGAGGGGCGGTTGGCCCATACGACCTTGGCCATGCTGCTCACTCGACGCTTGGAGCGGATCGGGGCCCAACCTATGGGGTTTGTCTGCAATGACTATGCGGTGGCGATCTGGGGGTTGAAGCCCATGGATGGCCTGGATTTCGGTGACCTGTTTGATCAGGACATGCTGGGTGACGACTTGGAATCTTGGCTAGCCGAGAGCTTCATGATGAAGCGAGCCTTCAAAGGATGTGCCATCATTTCGGGACTGATCGAGCGCCGATTCCCCGGCGAACATCAGAAGACCGGACGGCAAGTGACCTTTTCCACCGACCTGATCTATGACGTTTTGCGCCGCCACCAGCCGGACCACCTGTTGCTGCGTTGCGCGCGGGAGGACGCGGCCACCGGACTGGTCGATGTGGCGCGGTTGGGCGACATGCTGGCGCGGATTAAGGGCCAGATAAGGCATGCGGCGCTAGAGCATTTGTCGCCGTTTGCGGTGCCGATCCTGCTGGAGATTGGCAAGGAGCGAGTGACCGGCGAAGGTGGTGACGCAGTGTTGCGCCAAGCGCAGGACGACTTGATCGCCGAGGCGATGGGATGACGATGCTCGAAGCGCCAAATGCTCCCCTTCTGGGGGCGCTGTCAGCGAAGCTGACTGTGGGGGTTGAAGGGCGCTGCTTGGTGGGCTGCAACCCCCTCCACCGCTTCGCGGTCCCCCTCCCCCAAATCGCGCTATGCGCTGGGGGAGGATTTTGAGCGCTCAGCTTGCATATCCCTGGACAACGAGCACCTGCGGGTCGCTGCGGACCACACTGGCAGGGACCGAGGTTATGTTGCGGCCGTCGGGCGCAGTGTGGATTGAGGCGGAGCGCACCCTGATCGTTGCCGACCTGCATCTGGAGAAGGGCTCGGCCTATGCGGCGCGCGGACAGATGCTGCCGCCCTATGATACGCGCGATACTTTGAACCGGTTGGCCAACGAGGTGACCAAGCTGGTGCCGCAAACCCTGGTTCTGCTGGGCGACACGTTCCACGATGGCGCATCTGAGGATCGGTTGGCGGCTGATGATGTCGAGCGTTTACAGACCCTGGCGACCGGCCGGACCTTAATCTGGGTGGTGGGCAATCATGATACCGACGGGCCTCGTGATCTCCCGGGCGAGGTCGCTGATGAGCTGACCCTTGCGGGCCTGATCCTGCGGCATGAACCCGTGCCCGGTTTGCAGTTAGGCGAGGTGGCCGGGCATCTGCATCCCTGTGCACGCGTGGCATCGGCCAAGGGCTCTGTGCGGCGGCGGTGTTTTGCCACCGATGGCAGTCGGATGGTGATCCCGGCATTTGGAGCCTATGCGGGTGGTTTGAGCGTACGTGACGCAGCGTTTTCGGGGCTGTTTGCCCGCCCCCCACTGATCGGAGCCTTGGGAACCGACCGGGTTCACGCGGTCGGCTGGCGCTCAATTATCGGTGTTTGATCGACAAGCTCTCGCACCCGCCACATTCTAGGCTATCGTACTTTCAACAAAGACGTTTGGGAGGAAGTGCATGTCGGGATCAGCCAAGACTGAGCTGGAGGCGGTCATTGTCGGGGCCGGATTTGCCGGGCTTTACATGCTGCACAAACTGCGTGGCCAGGGCGTTTCGGCCCGCGTGTTTGAGGCTGGAACCGGCGTCGGCGGCACCTGGTACTGGAACCGCTATCCCGGGGCGCGGGTGGATATTGAGAGCCAGGAATATTCATATTCCTTCTCCGAGGATCTGGAAAACGAATGGGTTTGGAGCGAGCGATATGCGACCCAGCCGGAGTTGCTGGGCTATCTGAATCACGTGGCCGAGCGCTTTGATCTGAAGCGCGACATCTCGTTTGAGACCCGCGTGACCTCAGCGATCTTTGATGAGGCGGCAGGGCGTTGGACGATCACCACCGATACGGGCGAGGTGATCTCTGCCAAATATTGCGTCATGGCCACGGGCTGTCTGTCGGTGACCAACAGCCCGAACTTTCCGGGCATGGAGAGTTTCCAAGGCAAGACCTACCACACCGGCCATTGGCCAAGGGGCGGCGTGGATTTCACGGGTCAGCGCGTGGGGGTGATCGGCACCGGGTCCTCGGCCATCCAATCCATCCCCCTGATCGCCGAACAGGCGAGCGAGCTGACCGTATTCCAGCGGACGCCGAATTTCAGCGTGCCGGCCCACAATGGACCGGTGGACCCTGTAAAGGCCGCTGACTGGAAGGCCCATCGCGCGGAGTATCGCCAAGCGGCGCGTGAATCGGGTTTTGGCATTGTGGCTGTGGCGCAGGCAGAGGCCTTGGCGCTGGATGTGTCGGCGGAAGAACGCAAGCGCCGGTATGACGAGCGTTGGGCCATTGGCGGGTTCGCCCTGGCCGGAGCCTTTGCCGACATCATTATCGACAAGGCGGCCAATGATACCGCTGTGGAATTCGTGGCCGACAAGATCCGCGGGATTGTTGCCGATCCAGAGGTTGCCGAGAAGCTGATCCCTAAGACCTATCCGCTGGCCACCAAGCGTCTGTGCGTGGACACCGGCTATTACGCCACCTTCAACCGGCCGAATGTCAGTTTGGTCGACCTGCAGTCTGAGGCCATTGAGGCGATCACGCCCAAGGGCCTGCGCACCGCCAAGGCAGATTATGAGTTTGACGCCCTGGTCTATGCCATCGGCTATGACGCTATGACCGGCGCGCTGGGCCGGATCGATATTCGCGGCCGGGGCGGTGAGGCCCTGAAGGACAGTTGGGCGGAGGGTCCGCGCACCTATCTGGGTCTAGCCATCGCCGGTTTTCCCAACATGTTCATTGTGACGGGACCCGGGAGCCCATCGGTGCTGTCCAATATGGTGGTGTCCATCGAGCAGCATGTGGAATGGATCGCGGGCTGCATTGCCTATCTGGGTGATCGTCAGATCGGGGCCATTGAAGCCACGCACGCGGCGCAGGATGCCTGGGTGGCACACGTTAATGAGGTGGCCGACACCACCCTCTATCCGCAAGCCAATTCTTGGTATCTGGGGGCCAATATCCCCGGAAAACCGCGTGTGTTCATGCCCTATATCGGTGGCTTTGGCGTCTACCGCGAGAAGTGCAACGAGGTCGCCGCCAATGGCTATGAGGGGTTTGCGCTGGAGCGCGCGGGGGCTTGAGGCGCGTTAAACTCCAGGCCGGTCGCGGACCTGTTTGACCACTTCGCCGACCGCATTGATCACCACTTGCGGCTGATCAAGTTGGATGTAGTGGGACGCACCGGGCACGACCTGATGACGGCCGACGCTTGACCATGTCGCCTCGTCATTTTGCATCGCTAGCCACTCAGCATCGAGCGCGATGACTTTTGTCGGGGATATCTTGAACTGCTTGGCAACCTCTGGCGGTGACTTTTCGCCTCGCGTTAGGACGACCAGCGGACGACTGCCCAGGGTCCGACCAAAGCCTGCTGCGGTCAGGGTGGCAGCTAGACCATCGAGCTCACTCACCACCGCTGGAAGCGATTGTGGAAACCAGCCGCCGACTGCTTTGGCCGCGACCTCGGATAGATGTGGCCCTGGTGGACCCTTTGGCAAGAGCAGACGCAGAAGGCCCGTGCCAGATACGACGCCGCCAATATGAGCCACACCACTGCCGTCGTCGAATGCCTTGCCTGCCGCAGCGGCCAAGCGAGCGATCTGATCAGGATGCGAGGCATCGACAAACACCAATCCAGCGACGTCACTGGGATAGCGCACAGTGAAGGTGAGCAGATAGGGGCCGCCCAAGGAGTGGCCGACCATGACATAGGGACCCTTCTCGCCGGCAGCGATGAGGGTCGCATGCAGATCTTGCGCGACGCGATCCGCGCTGAACGGCCCGGGTGCGGGGTCGCTCCACATGACGCCTGCCCGACTATAGCTACAGGCACGGGTGGTTAGAGCCACCTGATCGTGCACAGCCGACCAACTGAGAGAACCCAAGGTATCCAACCCTGATTCAAACACGACCGTGGGCGTGCCGGAGCCGCGACAATCCAGCTGAACACGACGTCCGCCGATGTCCACCATGAGGCCAGGTGCAGGATAGTCTCTCAAAGCCTTGGCTCGGCTTGCGGCCTCAAAGGTCGAGCCGGCCAGGAGAGCGATGACGATCGCGCTACCAAGCGCACCTGCTGTCCAGTTTAGCCAAGGGCGCATGAGACTAGATTCGCAATGCTTTTTCGAGGGCCACAGCCAGCGACACACAGGCGACTAAGGTAAGGATGGTGGTTAGGCGTGGATACCGCACCGGGCTTTCTGGCGTGGCATGGTCGAAGAGCCATTGGGCCATGAAAGCGACCAAAAACCCGCTGATCACCCAGTCGGCATGGATGTAATGACGGGCCGCAAAGAGGAGGAAACCGGCAAAAGGTGACACCGTTGAAGCCGCTAATCGGGTCCAGCGCGGGTCAGGACGCGCGCTCTCAAGCCCCCAGCGGATTCCGCCCAGGAACCCCATGACAACGGCCGACCAAGTGATCAGAACGTTGAGACCTAGAGTCGCAATGTCATGGCTGCCATAGGCGTAGATCAACGCCGGGATGGGAAATCCCAATAGACCGAGGAGAGCGACCAGCCAGATTGGTTTTGGTGCGGGTTCTTCCACTCAGGCCCTCCTGAAAGCGGCCGACGCGGCCCAACCTGCGGCCAAGGCGATGAGCACCGAGACCACACCATAGGACCATGGCCTGCTATGGGCGAAGACGTAAAGAGCGCGTTCGAAGCCGACCTTCTCGATCGTTAGATCCCGGCGCCGTTCTGAAACCAGTTGCCCGCCTTGAAGCAACAGGATTTGAACCTTGTAATTGCCGATCGGCGCGTCCGTTGGCAGGTCGATTTCGGATTTGAATAGGCCCTTGTCGACATAGACGACGCCAGCACTGTCGGCGTCATAGAGACCTGATTTTTGCTTGAGGCGAATGACCGCGCGCCGCCAGTCGAGATAGTCGGCACCAAGGCTGGATACGACCATGTCGCGGACGCCGTAGCGCGTCTCGATCCGCTGCTCAGCGGGCGCGGCGATGGTCAGGTGGTCGATCCCGGCCCCCAACCGTCGCAGGACTCCAAAGTCGGCGATTTGATCTAAGGGCTTGGTCGAGGCGGTCATGTAAAAGCCCGGCGCCCCTTGAAACACGACGGGACGAGAATTGAGCCATAGGCCAGCGATGTGCACTTTGCGCGCGATGCGAACCGGCTGGTTGGGTCCGCGAACGATGACCACCACATCACTGCCAGCCACGCCCGGATTAAACACGGCACCATAGACAACGATCCGTGCGCCTTTGAACCCTGAGGTGACCTGAACCTTGGCCGTCGTCAGGGCCGCCGAGACGGCCGGGACAGGCGTTGGTGGAAGGTTGGCCACGACAACCATCAGCCGTTCCCCGTCATCAAGACGAAGGGGTCTGATGGGGTGAGAAATAGACCGATCCCCATGCGCAGACCAACGGCAAGGACGATCAGTGCCAAAACGACTCTAAGTTCTTCTGCCCGGAAGCGCGAAGATGCCTTCGCGCCGAGCTGTGCGCCAATAACCCCGCCGATGAGGAGCAGAGTCGCCAACACAATATCGACCGTCTGATTGCGCCCCGCCTGAAGAATGCTGGTCAGGGTTGTCGTGATGATGATCTGGAAAAGACTGGTCCCGACGACAACGCCAGCTGGCATTCGCAGCAGGTAAATCATGGCAGGCACGAGAACAAAGCCGCCGCCAACGCCCATAATGGCCGACAAGACGCCAACAAAGACGCCCAGAAGGATCGGCGGAATGACGCTGATATAGAGCTTGGAGCGCGGGAATCGTACCTTTAACGGCAAGCCGTAGAGCCAGGGCGGCCGCCTATCTCCGCGCG
>JANPNB010000355.1:0-15094 GCA_031427275.1 Alphaproteobacteria bacterium
TTGGCTGCAGTTTCTGGCCCAGCCTAGCGGCGACTATATGCTCGACCTGGCGAAGATTGGCCTGATCACGGGCCTAGTCGGCGGCATCTCTTCCGGCATTGGCACCATCCTGGGCGGGGTGATCACCGATGCCCTGGCAAAACGCAGCCCGCGTTGGTACGCGCTGACCCCGGCTATTGGGCTGACCATAGCGACGCCCATCTATATCTTTGCCTATATGCAACAGACTTGGCAGGCGACGGCGCTGCTGCTGCTGATCCCAGGCATCTTCCATTACACCTATCTGGGCCCAAGCTTTGGTGTGGTGCAGAACATGGTGGAGACGCGGCGGCGGGCCACGGCGGCGGCGGTGATGTTATTCTTCGTCAATCTGATTGCGCTGGGCGGGGGTCCTCCCTTCACCGGCTGGATCATCGACCACTTCGCGCAGTTCAACTTCACTCATGGTGGCGATCACGGGGCTTGGGCGTCTGTGCAGGCGCTGTTTGCCGGCAATACTGGCGGTCATGATTTCGTTCAGGCTTGCCCCGGTGGCAATGCGCCCAAGGGATCGCCCGTTGAGCTGGCGGCGCAATGTCATACAAGTTTGGTCAGCGCCACGCGTTCTGGCGTGATTGTCTCGATTTGCTTCCTGCTCTGGGCGGCGTTCCACTATCTGCTGGGATCGTTTGGTCTGGTGAAGGCCTTGGCTAAGGCGCGCGCCGATCGCGGCGAGGCGGACTGACCGCGTGGGGGGTGGTGAATTTGCGCGGGTGAGGGTATTCCCCCGCCCATGATCCCTCGCTATGCCCGTGCCGACTTCGCCAAGATCTGGGAACCCCAGACCCGTTTTCGCATCATGTTTGAGATCGAGGCCCATGCCGCCGATAAGATGGCGGAGTTAGGCGTCATCCCGGCGGAAGCTGCGGCGACCATTTGGGCCAAGGGGCGCGACGCGGTGTTTGACGTCGAGCGCATCGACGAGATCGAGCGCGAGGTGAAGCACGACGTTATCGCCTTCCTGACCCATGTCACCGAGATCGTCGGGCCCGAAGCGCGGTTCCTGCACCAGGGGATGACCAGTTCGGACGTCAATGACACCGCGCTGGCCGTTCAACTGTGCCGCGCCACCGACATGCTGATCGAGGATGTCGACTTGGTCTTGGCGGCTCTGAAGCGCCGGGCCTTTGAGCATCGCCTGACCCCGACCGTAGGCCGCAGCCACGCCATCCATGCCGAGCCGACGACATTTGGCCTGAAGCTGGCGGGGCACTATGCGGAGTTCCAGCGGGCCAAAGAACGGCTGGCCATGGCCAAGTACGAGATTGCCACCTGCGCGATTTCCGGCGCGGTGGGTACTTTTGCCAATGTCGCCCCTGAGGTTGAGGCCTATGTAGCCGAAAAGCTCGGCTTGGTGGTCGAGCCCGTGTCGACCCAGGTGATCCCGCGTGATCGCCACGCGGCTTATTTCGCGGCCTTGGCCGTGGTGGCCAGCTCAATTGAGCGATTGGCGGTAGAGATCCGTCACCTGCAGCGTACCGAGGTTTTGGAGGCTGAAGAGCCCTTCGATCCGGGGCAGAAAGGCTCCAGCGCTATGCCGCACAAGCGCAACCCGATCCTGACCGAGAACCTGACCGGCTTGGCGCGGTTGATCCGCTCAGCTGTGGTGCCGGCCATGGAGAATGTGGCGTTGTGGCATGAGCGGGATATCAGCCATTCGTCGGTGGAGCGCGGCATTGCGCCCGACACCACCATCCACCTGGACTTTGCCCTGCGCAGGTTAGCCAGTGTGGTGGAGCGGTTGGTGATCTATCCAGAGAATATGCTCAAGAACCTCGACCGTTTGGGCGGCCTTGTGCATTCGCAAAGGGTGCTGCTGGCGCTAACCCAAAAGGGCGTGGCTCGCGAGGTGGCCTATGCCTCGGTACAGGCCAATTCCATGAAGGTTTGGCGCGGGGAGGGGCAGTTTTTGGACTTCCTGAAGGCCGATCCCAATGTCCGCCCGCACCTGACCGACGCCGAAATGGCCGAGCTGTTTGACCTAGGCTACCATTTCAAGAACGTGGACCGGGTGTTTGAGCGGGTGTTCGGCGCGCAGGGCTAGAACTGCAAGAGCGTGGCGACTGGAGAGATTGAGCCCGCTCCCGTCCTCAGTTTCGCGCCGGGATAATCACCTTCATCTCGGTGTAGCCCTTCACGAAGCTGGAATAGACGCGCTTGGGTTCGGCGACCAATTGCACCATCGGGAAGCGCTTGAGGATCTCTTCCCAGATGATGCGCAGTTGCAGTTCGGCCAGGCGGTTGCCAACGCAGCGGTGGATGCCGAAGCCGAAGGAGAGGTGTTGGCGGGGCCGTTCGCGGTCGATGATATAGGCGTCGGGATTGGCGATGACGCTGTCGTCGCGGTTGCCCGAGACGTACCACATGATGACCTTGTCGCCCTTTTTGATGGTCTTGCCACCGATATCGAAGTCGCGCGTGGCGATCCGGCGCATGTGGGCCAGCGGGGTCTGCCAGCGGATGGTTTCGGAGACCATGGAAGGGATGAGGCTCGGGTCATCCCGCAGCTTTTGATACTGGTCGGGGTTCTGGTTGAGCGCCAGGATCGAGCCGGAAATGGTGTTGCGGGTGGTGTCATTGCCGCCGACCGTGAGCAGCACCACATTGCCGAAGAATTCGCGCGGTTCCATGTTCCGAGTGGCCTCGCCATGGGCCAGCATGGAGATCAGGTCGCCAGTGGGCGGCGAATTGACCCGCTCATTCCAAAGACCCGTGAAGTAGGCGTGGAACTTAACGAAGATGTCCATCTTCTCTTCGATGGTTTCGACGAGGCCTTGGCCGGGTGCCGCAGTCACGACGTCGGACCAGTAGGTGAGCTTGCGGCGGTCTTCCTGGGGCATGCCGAACAGGGTGGCCAGCGTCATGGCCGTCAGTTCCATGGAGACCTTGTCGACCCAGTCGAACTCGACGCCGATGGGCAGGGCATCGAGGATGGCGGCTGCGCGCTCGCGGATCAGGGGTTCCAGCACTGCGAGATTGACCGGGGCCACGGCGGGGCTGACGGTCTTGCGCTGAACGTCATGCTTGGGCGGGTCCATGGCGATGAACATGGGCAGCGGGCCTTCGCCCCCGACCTGATTGGCGATGGTGATACCGCCCGCCGAGGAGAACGCCTCGTGGTTGGTGTCGATCGTCATGATGTCGTTGTATTTGGTGATCGACCAGTAGGGGCCGAACTCGTGCTCGGCCGTGTAGTGAACCGGATCTTCGGCGCGCAGTCGCTCAAACATCGCCCAGTGGGCATCGGCCTGGAAGAGGGTAGGTTGGGCTGGGTTCAACTGATCCAAAGGCGTTGCATAGACCAGGGCGCGGGCGTCCTTGGCCAGATCAACGTTTCCGTCGCTCATGATTTCATCTCCCTAGACCCTAGCGTAATTGAATCGTTCGTGACGCTGGCGTCAACTTATCGCAAGTCACTTATCAAACCAAGACTTGTGAAAGCGGTTCCAAGCGTGGTGATCTGATGTGGTGTTGATCCCCATTGAAGACCCCGACGATCCCCGCGTTGCCGCCTATCGCGATGTGCGTGAGCGCGACTTGGTTGGTCGCCAGCACCTGTTTGTCGCAGAGGGTGAAGTTGTCTTACGGGCCTTGGCACGAAGCCGGTTTGTTGAGCCCGTGTCGGTGCTGCTGGCACAAAAGCGAGTGGCGGCCCAACAGCCGATACTCAGCCAGTTGGATGACGCGGTCCCCGTCTATTGCGCCGCTGATGCTGTCATGGATCAAATTGCGGGGTTTCCGATGCACCGGGGCATCCTGGCTTTGGGGCGGCGGCGTGCGGTGCACAGCGCAGCAGAGCTGCTAGCTGACCTGCCTGAACAGGCGACCGTATTGGTGCTCTGCGGGATCGCCAACCACGACAATATGGGCGGCTTGTTTCGCAATGCGGCGGCGTTTGGCGCGCAGGCCGTGCTCTTGGACGCTGAATGCTGTGATCCGCTGTATCGCAAAGCCATCCGCGTGTCGGTCGGTGCAGCCCTTTTGGTACCCTTTGGGCATTTCCAGCGCGGCGAGGATTTTGTCAGCCTGCTCAAGGCCAGTCAGGTCCGGCCCCTGGCTCTGAGCCCGTCTGGGGTTACTCGGCTGACCGCGATTAGGCCAGCAGGACGCACGGCTTTGATCTTGGGGACCGAGGGGGCGGGCCTATCGGCCGAGGTGATGGCTCAATGTGAAACGGTGGCCATTCCCATGGCGACCGATTTTGACTCATTGAACGTCGCGACCAGTGCCGGGATTGTCCTGCACCACCTCAGCCAACACCGCTAAGGGATCAGCGCGCGCGGCGTGATCCCTGTTCGTCACTGTCGTCAATCAACGATCGCGTCAGGTTGAGAATTGCCGACCGTAGAGAGGCCTGTTTGACGCTCGCGAAGGCTTCCAATAGCTGTACAGCCCCTGGGATCGCCAGTTTTTCGAACATTGAAGCGTCGCTTGGGGCTGCGCTGGCCTCACCGACCAACTCCGCAACGGTGGTCTCAAGCTTTTGTGCAATGCGCACAAGCATAGAGGCCGACACCCGGTTTGCGCCGCGTTCGTACTTCTGAACCTGTTGAAAGCTCACGCCCAGATGCTCGGCCAAGGTCGACTGGGACACGCCAAGCCACTTGCGGCGCACCCGAATGCGATGCCCAACGGCGATATCGATGGGGTCTGGTCCCATGTCTTCTACGGTGTCTGTCACCTAATTCTTCCTCATGACCGCGGCCCAGCGCCCGTGAAGGACGGGTTCTGACATAACTAATACTCGCTATGCTAGTCCTTTGTCTCGAAACAGACAATTGGCTTCAGAGGTCGATCTGGGCACCCGTTTCGGCGTGTTGGTAACAACGATATCGATTCATCTATGGGGAATGGTGGATGCGACAGGGATTGAACCTGTGACCCCCTCGGTGTGAACGAGGTGCTCTCCCGCTGAGCTACGCATCCGCTTGGAAGGGAGGGGGCTATAGCCCGCCGCTCATCGCCGGGCAAGCGGTGAGAAGGCTTCGGCACGCATCGATTAACTCATCAAAGTGATCAATCAGCACGTCGGCACCCAATTCCGTGACCGGTGTTTCGGTGTAGCCAAAGCTGACCAGGACCAGGGATGTACCCGCCGCGCGGGCGGCACCGGCGTCGGTCGCTGCATCCCCAACCATCACAGCGCGTCGGATATCACCTCCCGCGGCTTGGACGGCAGTGACGAGATGGCGCGGGTCGGGCTTTCTGGCGGGCGCGGCGTCGGCACCGATCACGGCGTCGAAATAGCGCGATAAATCCAGGGCCTCCAGGATCGGCGTCGATAGCCAGGTCAATTTGTTGGTGCAGACCGCTAACCGAGCCCCGGCAGCCTTTAGCGCAGTAAGGCTTTCCGCCACGCCCGGGAAGGGGACGGACAGATCGGCGCTATGGTCTTTGTAGTGGTTGATGAACCGGGAGAGCAGATCATCAAGCTCTGTTTCGTCGGCTACGCGGCCCTGGGCGGCCAAGCCACGTTCGATTAGATGTCGTGCGCCATGGCCGATGAAGGGGCGGGCCTGGGCTATTGGCACCGGCGTTACGCCCTCCTGCTCCAGCAGCACATTCAGGGTGGCGATCAGGTCAGGTGCGGTATCCACAAGGGTGCCGTCCAGATCAAAGGCGATGGTCGCGCCCGCCAGCACCTCGAAATTCGCCATCTCAAATGCACCCTTCGTTCGAAAGCGCTCGCCGTTTCGGCTAAAGCCCGCAAGATTGCAACAACGCCTCGATTCCAGGACCTGATCTCATGACCTCACGCGCCGCCGTCATCATGGCCGCCGGGCAAGGCACCCGAATGAAATCGGCAGTGCCCAAGCTATTGCACAAGGTGGGTGGCCGCACCCTGTTGGACCGGGTGATTGACACGGTACAGGCGGCGGGTTGCGAGCGGATCGTAGTGGTGGTGGGCAATCACAGCCCCGGCGTTCGTGACCTAGTGGTGGCACGGCTGGGCGAGGGAGCCGTGGCTTTGCAGGACCCGCCGCTGGGTACCGGCCATGCGGTATTGGCGGCCAAGGCTGCGCTTGCGGATTTTGACGGTGATGTGCTGATCGTCAACGGCGATTGCCCGTTGTTGCAGGCCAGCGACCTGGACCCACTGTTTGCCATGCGCGCGGCCGGGGCGGCCCTGGCAATCCTGGGCTTCAAACCCACCGATCCTTTGCTCTATGGTCGCTTGATCTGTGGGGCAGATGGCCACGTGATCCGAATTGTTGAAGCCAAGGAGGCGACACCGGAGGAACTGGCAGCCAAGGCGTGCAATGCCGGGATGTACTGCGCCGACCGGGCGCAGCTATTTGCCTGGCTAGACCGCGTGACCAATGCCAATGCCAAGGGTGAGTATTATGTCACCGATATCGTTGGGCTAGCCTCCGCTGAGGAAAAGGTGGTGCGGGCCCACTTCGCGCCAGAGAGCGCGGTGATGGGGGCCGATACGCCAGCCCAGCTGGCTCAAGCCGAGGTGATTTTTCAGACCCGGTCTCGCGCACATTTTCTGGCCGAAGGGGTCGCCATGCTGGCCCCCGACACGGTGCATTTCTCGTGGGATACCCAGATCGCGGCGGGGGTTCAGGTGGAGCAATTCGTGGTCTTGGCGCCTGGCGTCAGCATTGAAACCGGGGCAGTGATCCGCGCCTTTAGTCATTTGGAGGGGGCCAAGGTGGGGCCTGGAGCCCTGGTCGGTCCCTATGCGCGCCTGCGCCCCGGTGCCGATATCGGCGAGCAGGTGCACATCGGCAACTTTGTGGAAGTGAAAAAGGTCAAGCTAGGCAAAGGGGCCAAGGCCAATCACCTCAGCTATCTGGGCGACGGTACGGTCGGTGCTGGGGCCAATATCGGGGCTGGAACGATATTTTGTAACTACGATGGCTTTGATAAGTGGGACACCCATGTGGGGGAGGGGGCATTCATCGGCTCCAACACCGCCATCGTCGCGCCGCGGACCATTGGGGCGGGCGCAATGACGGGCTCAGGTTCTGTGATCACCAAGGATGTGCCGGCCGATGCGCTGGCGTTAGAGCGCGTCGAGCAGGTCAATAAACCCGGCTGGGCGGCGCGCTTTCGAGCCATGAAACTAGCCAATCGGAAACCGAAATGAGCCCCGATGACCAGAAGCGCGCCGCTGGCGAGGCCGCCGCAAGGTTGGTGTCCTCTGGCATGGTGGTGGGGTTGGGAACCGGCTCCACAGCGGTTTGGTTCGTCAAAGCCCTGGCGGCACGGAAGCTGGATATTGTTGGCGTTCCCACTTCGCTCGCGACGGGTGAGTTGGCCACCAGCCTGGGGATCAAGATTGCCCAACTGGGCGAGACCAAGACCATCGACCTAACGGTCGACGGAGCCGATGAGATCGGTCCAGCGTTGTCGCTGATCAAGGGGGCCGGCGCAGCGCTGTTGCGCGAGAAGCTGGTTTGGGAGGCTTCCAAGCGCTGTGTGGTGATCGCCGAAGCGGCCAAGCGCGTGGCTGTGCTGGGCAAGTTCCTGTTGCCCATCGAGGTGGTAGCCTTTGGCCACGTGACGACCATGGCCAGGATCTGTGACGCCCTGGCCGAGTGCGAGATTGGCATCGCGCCCCGTCTGAGGATGAGGGACGGTGCCCCCGTAATCACCGACAATGGCAACGTCATCTATGATGCCGCCTGCGGCACCATCCCCAATCCCGCCGCCCTGGCTGACGCCCTGAAGAGCGTGACAGGGGTCGTGGAGCATGGGCTGTTTCTGGACCTGGCAGACCTGGCGTTGGTGGGGACAGATGAAGGGGTGGTGGAGGTGGAGCCTTAGCGCCGATAAACCTCCCGTCGATTGCCGATTCTGACCACGAGGATGACCAATAGACGATCCTGGATATCAACAATGATCTTATAGTCGCCGACGCGATACTTCCAAAGCTCTGCAAACTTGGAGCCCTTGAGGGCCTCGCCAATGCTGCGGGGATCGTCGAGTCGGGCGATGCGCTCGGAGAGGAACTTCAGAATACGTCTGGCCGGTTCGGTTCCGAGCTTCGACAGTTCCTTGTCGGCACCGGGATCAAAATCAATCCTCCAAGCCATGGGCCTGCATGACCTGGGTTAGCGGGATTGCCTTTGTGCGACCTTCGCGAAGGTCGATAAGGCGTTGTTCCGCCAGATAGATGTCTTCGAGGTCGTCAATATGTTCAAGTATTGCCTGACGAGCATAGAAGCTCTTTGTCCGCCCAGTGGCCGCAGCCAAGGCGGTCAGCCGACTCTCAATGTCGTGGGGTAGTCTGACGGCGAGCATGGCGACCTCGATCTCATTTGTCATACGCGTATAACAGATGCAGTTCGAACTCCATAGCGCCCATTCACCCCACTCAAAGGGGTGTTCACCGCGCGGCCGCCCCACTAAGTATAGCTTGTTCGCCCCATGCGCGAATTTCTATGGAGCATCCCCTTGGCCGACTATGACTATGACCTGTTTGTCATCGGGGCGGGCTCGGGCGGAGTGCGGGCGGCGCGGGTGGCGGCGATGTCGGGTGCCAAGGTCGCCGTGGCTGAGGAGTATCGGGTCGGCGGGACCTGCGTGATCCGAGGCTGCGTGCCCAAGAAGTTCATGGTCTATGCCTCGGAATTTGCGCACTATTCCCATGTGGCAGAGGGATTTGGTTGGTCGAAAAGCGGAGCGACCTTTGACTGGCCGCGGTTCCTGGAGGCCAAGGACCGCGAGATCGCCCGACTGTCGGGGATATATGTCACTAATCTGACCAATGCAGGAGCCGAGTTGCTGCATGGGCGCGCGGTCTTGACCGATGCCCACACCTTGGATGTGGCTGGTCGCAAGGTGACGGCCGACAAGGTCCTAGTGGCGACGGGTGGACGTCCATGGCGACCAGACGATTTCCCCGGTGCCGAGCTCGCAATCACCTCCGAAGAAGCCTTCCAGCTGCCAGAACTCCCGAAATCGATTGTGATCGTCGGCGGTGGTTATATCGCGGTGGAATTTGCGGGCATATACAATGGCCTGGGCGTCGACACGACCTTGGTCTATCGCGGGGCCAACATCCTGCGGGGATTTGACGATAGCGTCCGAGCCCATCTTGCTGAGGAAATGGCACAGCGGGGCGTCAAAGTGGTGCTGGGCTGTGACCACAAATCTATCGAGAAAACCGAGGCGGGACTGATCAGTCATATGTCGAGTGGCCACGATCTGGTCACCGAAGCGGTGATGTTCGCCACCGGGCGCAAACCCTATGTGGCCGGGTTGGGGTTGGAAGCCGCCGGGGTTAAGTTGAGCGATACCGGGGCCGTGGTGGTCGACAAATACTCTAAGACCAATGTCGCCAACGTTTGGGCGGTGGGCGATGTCACAGACCGCATCAACCTGACACCTGTGGCGATCCGCGAGGGTGCGGCGTTTGCCCAGACAGAGTTCTACGCCAACCCCACCACCTTTGATCATGATATGGTGGCTAGCGCGGTCTTCAGTCAGCCGCCGGTCGGATCCGTGGGCCTGTCAGAGGCCGACGCGCGTCATCAGCACGGCAAGCTGGACATCTATTTCTCTCGCTTCCGGCCGATGAAAGAAACCTTCTACGGTGGGACAGAACGGGCCATGATCAAGCTGGTGGTGTTGACTGAAACCCAACAGATCGTGGGCTGTCATGTGGTGGGGCCTGACGCGCCAGAAATCATCCAGATGGCGGCGATCGCCCTGAAGATGGGCGTGACCAAGGCGCAGTGGGACTCGACCTGCGCGGTTCATCCCACGCTCTCCGAAGAACTGGTGACCATGCGTGATAAATACGTGGCCCCGGGCCTTGACGGATGAGCCGAACCCAAGCGCGAACAGGAAGTTGGAGCGGCGCGGTGATGACCGCGTTGCTGCTTTTAACGCCTGTCGCAGCTTGGCTTGGGCCCCTGGCCTTCGCGCCCCTGGTCGCCCTGACCGGGCTCTTGACCTTGCCAAGCTTTCGCGTGGAAGAGGCCGATCGTCCCGCGGCCATCGCCATATTGGTTCTGGTCATCTGGGCCGGAGGCTCAATCGTCTGGAGCCCGTACAGCGCCAAGACCATGCTGGAGTCATCGGCGGTCAAGCTGGCGGCCGAAGCCGTGCTTTACGGCTCGGCAATCGTTGCGGCGCGGCAGGCAAATCGCGGGGATCAGCGTCGATTTCTCAGTGCGCTGGTGTGGGGCATGGCGGCGCTCGGCGGTGTCTTAGTGGTCGAGGCGGCGACGGGTGCAGGGATGTATCAGGCCCTGCGTAAAGCTATGGGTGACCCCATTCGGCCTGATCTTGCAGTCAAGAACGTCGCCCAGGGACTTTTTGTTTTGGCCCTGCTGACGCCGATCGCCACTGTTGCAGCCCTGAGGATCGGTGCGACCCTATTGCTCGCTCTCCCGATGGTCGCGGGCGTCATCTGGCCCAGCATTGTGTTTGCATATGATGCACCGCTAGTTGCCTTGGGCGCGAGTGGCTTAGCAATTGGGCTCGTTTGGGCATGGCCAAGGCTGGGACCTCGTCTCTTGGCCACATTCGCGGCGATTTTCTTCCTGTTCGCCCCAGCTGCTGTTTGGGGCGCGCGGCAGACGGGATGGTACCAGACGCTTCAGTCGCAGGTTTCGGCCTCCTGGTCACAGCGCATGACCTATTGGCGCCATGCTCAAGACTGGATCGGCGACCACCCGCTGCGGGGCTGGGGGCTGGATGCCAGCCGGATGTTTGGACCGGGCATTCAGTTACATCCGCACAACAGCGCGTTGCAGATTTGGTTAGAGCTCGGCCTAATCGGCGCGGTCGCTGCGGCCGTGCTTTGGGTGGCGATCCTGGCTGGGTTAGGACGAGGTCGTCGCGATCTGACCGCCGCAGCCTGCGCCGGCAGCGCCATGGCCTATCTGACCTTTAGCGCTGTTAGCTTCGGTGTATGGCAAGAATGGTGGCTGGCCGTGGGGGCCCTGGCCTGCGCCATGGGCTCTGCAGTGCAGCGCCAACCTCGCTGAGCGATCTATGCCGGTTCGCCAACTGGCGGGGCGGTGTAAGAGGCTGACTTGGTGATGACCTCATCGGGGATTTTCAGCATCTGCTGATAGGTTTCTGGCGGATAGGCCATGTGCGGCTTGGTCGGGTCATAGGCGGGCTGGGCTACGGGGCTTGCTCCCTCATAGGCGGTCGGGGCCTTGAACCTGGCGGCTTCCTCCGCATTGATTCCGGCCTTGGTTAAGACCGCAGGGTCAATCCAGAGTTTGGGATTGATCGCCTCATGCGAGGTGGCCACTTCGAGCGTCATCTGGTCTGGACCAGCGAAATAGATCGACCGGCACATGCCGTGGTCAATGGGTCCAATAACATTGACTCCGTGGCTACGGATGCGGTCGCGCATGGTGATCAGATCGGCGTCGCTGTCAGCCCGAAACGCCAGATGTTGCAGGGTGCCGGCCGCACTGGGCAGCGCGCCGTTGCCCGCATGGGTCTTGCCGATTTCGATGGGAATGTCGGCCACCGCAGGCAGCTGGACGATAGAGAAATAGCTGTGATCGTTCATCCGCAAAAAGGCGTGCAGACCGCCTGGCACCCCGTGCATGTCAAATAGCGCCACCAACGGACAGCCCATCACCTCGGAAAAGAAGGCGATGTGTTTCTTGATGTCGGCGGCCATGAAGGCCAGATGGTGAATGCCGGTCGGATGCTGACCCATGTTTGCCTCCCAGGGCGAAATTGTCACCAGCACTGTAGCGGTGCGGTGCCGAAGTCGTCATGTTCTATTTGAGAAAGCGCCAGGAGACCTGCATGTCCGTCGTTCGCGAACCCTACGGCTTTGTCCATGCCGACAATAGCCGCCTGAAGGAAGTCTATGGCGGCCTATCCGGCCAAGTGTTCGTCGAGTGCATGCGCATCGCGCCCAGCGATCATCCCTCCAAGACCGTAATCCTGTTCAGTCACCCGATTGGCGGCGGGTCGTTCCTGCCCTTGGTTACTGCGCTCGCTCATGCTGGGCGACACGTTATCTATTGCAACCCGCGCTACCGGGGCAATGACACAGCCCTGATACTGGAGAAGTGCGTGCTGGATCTGGGAGCGTGTATTGCCGACCTAAAGACCCGTTTTGACTATGAAAAGGTGATCCTGGGCGGTTGGTCCGGTGGTGGGTCGCTAGCCCTGTTCTATCAGGATCAAGCTGAGCACCCGACCATCACCCATACCCCGGCGGGCGACGAGGTGAACCTTAAGGACGCGGGGCTGCAACCCGCCGACGGGATCATGCTTCTGGCCGCACATATCAGTCGCGCTGTGACCATGACTGAATGGCTAGATCCCTCGGTGTTGGATGAGGACAAGCCCTATGAACGCGATGTCGAGCTCAACATCTATGACCCCAACTGTCCTGATCAGCCGCCCTATTCTGAGGCCTTCGTCGCCAAGTTTCGGGCCGCGCAGATCGCCCGCAATCGGCGGATCACCGCCCGCGCCAAGGCGACCTTAGCCGAGCTGAAGGCCAGCGGTGACCCCGACGCCGAGCGGCCGTTCATCGTGGCCGGCACCATGTGCGATGTGCGTTGGACTGACCCGACCCAGGACCCCTCGGATCGTCGTCCCGGTACCTGCTATCTGGGCGAACCCAAGATCGCCAATGACGGGCCGGTGGGGCTGGGCCGCTTTACGACTCTGCGGTCTTGGCTATCGCAGTGGAGCTTTGATGAGAGCCGCGCCAATGGGGTGATCAATGCAGCCGCCATCTCATGCCCGGTCTTGGTGATCAGCAATACCGCCGACCTGGCCTGCACCCCTAGCCACGGCCAACGTCTGTTTGACGCCGTGGCGTCGGCGGACAAAGAGATCATCCACATCAAGGACGCTGACCACTACTATGTCGAACGCCGAGACCTGTTGCCGACCGCCGTTGGTGCTGTTGAAGCCTGGATGTCTGCGCGAGGATATTGATCAGCTTTAATTCCAGGGAACCGAATTGGCCCTTGGCAAGTAGTACTATGCGAGGTGTCTCCCGGCCCTCACAACTAAGGTGGCAAACAGTACGCGCAACCTTAGCCTACTTTCGACGTCCCGCAGTACGCTTCCCCGCTCAGCGGAACGTCAAAAGCAGGGCCGCGTCCCCGAAAGGCGCGGCCCTATCTTTTTGCCAGCACTCTGACCCAGCGACATTGCCCGACGGCGGATTGCGCCGATCATGCGCGTGGCGGGTCGGCACCCGCAAAATGAGCCATCTGGTTGTTGTAGGCTTTGACGAAGGCGGGGCGAGCCGTGGCGCGCGACACATATGCACGGCAGGCGGCGTATTTCTTGAGCCCATCGAACCGCTCTAACTGGCGCATCACATCGGCCATCAAGAGATCGGCTACGGTGAATCGACCGGCCACCAGCCACTCGCGTACGGACAACACCGCCTCCATGCGATCAAGCCTAGCCTTAAGAAAGTCGTCCACAAACTTGGCTTCGGGTGATTGGTCGGGAAAGCCCATAAAGCGAAACAGCGCCCACGGCTGGCTCGGCAGGTCGATCGAGTTGAGGGCGGCAATCACCCATGCCAAAACTTCAGCTCGGCCGCGTGGATCGGTGGGCATCAGGGCCGAGCTCTTCTCGCCGAGATACAGCAGGATCGCGCCGCTCTCAAAGATGGTGACATCTCCATCGGTCAGCCACGGCACTTGGCCGAAGGGCTGCGCCGCGAAATGATCGGGGCCTCGATCGTGGAACGGCGTGCTCTCAACGCGGTAGGACAACCCTGCCTCTTCTAACGCCCAACGCACGCGAAGGTCGCGCACCAGACCGCGCGGCATTTCGGGAACCCAGTCATAGGTAGTGAGAACCAGGTCGGTCATTCGGCACCTTTGAGAAAACTTCGCGTGATGAACTCGATCAAACGGTCGATGTGCGCCCCTCAAAAGCCGCTAACTGCGCCGCAAACGCCCTCTGGAACCCTGAGCAAGCTCAATACCATTCTCCCGCTGTGCGGGCCAACGCCTTGGGCTTATGATTGGTGAGCGGCTCAGTCGGCCTTCGCCAAAGCCCGTTCCACAGCCTCCGGTTCGCGGTCGATCACCGTCAATAATATCCGCGAAGTGGCGTCTACACGGCGCCCCTGTTCCCATCCTTCCAAGGTACGTGCCGGCACACCGAAGCGCTTCTCGAAGGCCTTTGGGCTTTTGGCCAACCGTTTGCGGATCGCCTTGACCCGGGCAGGTGGCATCACGTCGAAATCACGGACTGGCAGTTCGACCTCGCCCCGCTTCCAGGCGAGCGCCTCGCGCAGTCCTTCGATCAACCGATCCCCGAATTCAGTATCGTCTTGGCTCTCTTTCAACACGCTAGCCACGATCAAGCTCCTCAAGAAAGGCCAACACCTGTTGGCGCTGGCGGGGGGAAAGGTCGGACTGCTCATTCTTGGCGAAGGCCAAGACCAGGATGATCGTGTCGACCTTTACAATCAGCAAGTAGATCGCTCGGCCCCCTCCGCTCTTGCCAATCTTGCGACTTGGAAGCGCGAAGCGAACCTTTCGCACCCCACGCAGACCAACAATTCGATCGCCTGCCTCTGGATTGGCGACGAGGTCGGCGATCAGAGCGTCGAGATCGACCTTGGTCGCGCCGATGCGCTTGAGGTCTCGGTCGAAGCCCTTAGTGCGAACAATTCTCACAGGATTATATACGCAGATAACGTATCAATCGGCAATGCCAGAATTATCCGGGGTTTCCATCGGTGGCCGCGAATCGCTTCAGCAAATAGACTTAGAAACATGGAAGTCGACGAATATGCAGCAAGCGTCGCGGGAAGTGTCCCCAAATACCTGTATAAGTACAAATCGCTACAAGGCTCGGCGTCATTTTGCTCTCTATGGCTGTCTGCCCTCAAAGACCGCCAGCTGAGCTTCGTATGCCCGCTGGAAAGCAGGCCGGGCTTCGCCTCGGGCGATGTAGGCTCCAAGGTTCGTGCAGTCGTCCAATAGACCTGTGCCGTTCAACCGGCGCAGCACCACCACCATCATCAGGTCACCGGCGCTGAACGCGCCATCCAGCCAATCGGCGCCGCCAAGCCGACGGGAAAGCTCGGCTAACCGGGTACGGATGCGCCCCTCAATGAGCGGCAGGCGCT
>JANPNB010000356.1:0-4432 GCA_031427275.1 Alphaproteobacteria bacterium
AAGGCTGAGTTCGATATCATCGTCTACGGAGCCACCGGCTTCACCGGTCGATTGGTAGCCGAGTATCTGGCGGCGAATTACGGCGTGGGCGGTGAGATCAAATGGGCAATGGCCGGGCGCTCAGCCGCTAAACTGGCGGAAGTTCGCGATGAGGTCGGCGCGCCGAAGGAAACCCCGCTGATCGTGGCCGATGCGGGTGATCCGATCTCGGTGCGAGCGATGGCGGCGCGCGCCAAGGTGATCCTGACCACGGTGGGGCCTTATCAGCTCTATGGGAGCGATCTGGTGGCGGCCTGCGTTGAGGCGGGCACCGACTATCTGGACCTGACCGGTGAGTCCAACTGGATGGCGGAGATGATTACGGCCCATGACGCGGCGGCCAAGGCCTCGGGCGCGCGGATCATGCTGTCCTGCGGGTTTGATTCCATTCCTTTCGAGCTGGGGGTCTATTTTGTGCAGGGTCTGGCGCGGGCCAAGCTGGGTCATCCGGTGAGCCGCGTTAAGGGTCGGGTGCGGTCCATGCGCGGCGGGCTGTCAGGCGGCACAGCAGCGAGCGGTAAGGCCACGATGGCGGCGATCCAGAAGGACCCAGCCCTGATGGGGCTGATGTTCAATCCCTTTGCCCTGACGCCCGGCTTTGAGGGTCCAGCTCAACCGTCCGGCAATGAGAAGCATGTGGACCCTGATCTTGGCCTGGAAGTCGGGCCGTTCATGATGGCGACAATCAATACCAAGAACATCCACCGCTCGAACTGTCTGCAAGGCCACGCTTACGGCGCTGACTTTGCCTATGACGAGATGGCGGTGACGGCTCCGGGCTCAGAGACCGAGTTCACCGCTACGGGCGGGTCCGGCGGGCCGCAGCCCGGCGAAGGACCGAGCAAGTCCGAGCGAGAGGCGGGCTTCTACGACCTGTTATTCATTGGCATTGACGGTGACGGTCGCCAAGTGCGCGGCAGCGTCTATGGCGACAAAGATCCGGGCTATGGGTCCACGTCCAAGATCATCGCCGAGACTGCAATCTGCCTACTGAAGGATGGCACAGGCGTCGCCGGGGGCGTCTGGGTGCCCGGCGCGGCCTTAGGTCAGAAGCTGGTGGACCGGCTACACAAGAATGCCGGTCTGACCTTCAAGGACGAGACAGTTTAGGGTTTCACCGGCGGGAGCCAAATGCGGGGTCCGAGGTGATCCCATTCTCTCCAACAAGACCTGCGGCCATATCGGCCCAACCCTCGCGCGCGCTCGTAAACATCGGGCCCCATCCGGTCGCTTGCTTAAACTTAGCATTGCTAACCCGCAGCGACCGCGTCAGCGAAGTCGTGCCATCGCCGAGCAGCTCGGCGAACCGTCCAGGGGCCCGCAGATAGAATTTCCGCTCCGCCGCATCGGCCAGCGCATCGGCGTACTCGCGTTTGGTCAACGGAGCATCGTCGACCACGTTATAGGCTCCGGCGGCAACGGCTAAGGCGGCCGCTACCGCATTCCCGCCATCCACCACGTGGATCGAGCTGAGATATGTATCCGCGCCGCCCAACATGACGCAGAGGCCCCATTTCCGGGCCAAAGCCAAAAACTCTTCACTATGTTTTGCACAGGGTCCGTAGAACCAACCGAAGCGAAGGACGATGCCTGTGCCGCCCGCGCTTGTGAACCGATTGGCGCTAGCCTCGGCGGCTAGATTGGATCGCGCCATCGGAAAGTCATCCGTCGGCCATGTCTCGTCGATCCATTCGTTGCTATGGCCGCGATAGATCATGCAGACCGATTCCTGGATCAGGCGCGGGACACCCGACGCAAGGGCTGCATCCACGACCGCCGCCGAACCCTCGCTCCTGATGCGGATGTTTTCCGACCAAGCGTCGATCCTGCGGAATTCGGCCGTCGGCGGCAATGCTGTGGCCAGATTGACGACAGCATCATGACCCGCAAAAGCGGTGGCGAGACGGGCCCTGTCATATATCGAAACCTCGACCGGGTTAGCGCCCAGTGACCTGAGCTGATCGGCCTTCTGCGGGCTGCGCGCCATAGCGGTGACCGCATGCCCAGCATTGACCAGAGCCGGAACCGCGTAGCGCCCGATGGCGCCAGTGCCGCCTGTCACGAAAACCTTCATTCAAGTCTCGTCATTTCAATCGAGCCTGTGCCGCCGTCGGGAAGACGAACGCCCGGATTTCAAGCCTGGCTGCGCCGAGAATAGCGCGCCCAATCGGGCAGCGGAACACCGAATAAAACAATATGCAGGTGTCTGGGTGCCCGCCGCGGCCATGGGCCAAAGCTGGTAGACCGGTTGCATAAGAACGCCGGTCTGACCTTCAAGGACGAGACAGTTTAGGGCTTCACTGGCGGGCGCTGAATTCTGGGGCCGAGGTTTTCCACGACGGCGTGGGCATCAAAGGCATCGGGATCGCTCTCAGCTTTCGGGCCGTGGGTCATCACGATCTCAGCACTGGAGCGGAACTTCTCAACCGTGCGCACCTCGTCGCCCCAGCGCGGTCGATCCCAGAAGGGGTCGCTGTAGAACGAGTCCCACCCCACGATCACAATCTGCCCGTTAACGCGGGCATAGATGGGACGCGGGCTGTAAAAGGGCCTGTAGAACGGATCAGGGATCACCTCGGAACGCGCGTCTCGGTCGGTGTAGCGGTCGGCAATGGTGAAGGTGTCGAAACCTTGGGCCAGGGTCAGCTCTGCGGCGCGGAAGAGCAGATAGTCATCCACTCTCTCGCGAGGCGTAGAGGTGTTACCCGAGAAGGTCACCCGGAACCGATTGGGCTCCAGCTTGGTTTCCGAATAGCCCCCAGAGGCGAAGCCCGCTTTGCTGTTTACCTGATAGGGTGTTGAGGTAGCGCAGGCGCTTAGGGCTGCTGTAAGCACCAGACTGAATGCAAGGGCGATGGGGTTGGACATCATGGTGCGCAGCCAATCACGGAAATCGCTCAAATGTAAGGCAAGGCTGTTTCGGTATTTGAGTCTGTAGAAAAGCTAACGGCGCGACAAGCTATTCCTTGTTGCCGCCGGTTACTGATCGGGCGACACATTGGCAATAAGGACGCTGTAATGACCCCTGAATTCTGGCTTTTCGCTGCCGTCGGCTTTGCCGCTCAATTGGTCGATGGAGCCTTGGGTATGGCCTATGGGGTCATTTGTGCGACAGTTTTGCTGGCCCTGGGGGTCACACCATCCAATGCCTCGGCCAGTGTCCACGCGGCAAAAGTGTTCACCGGTGCGGCCTCAGCCATTAGTCACCTCTATCATCGCAATGTAGGTTGGCGTCTCTTGGCGCTCCTGGCCTTGGGTGGGGTAATCGGCGGCGTGGCCGGGACCTATGTGCTGACCTCGATCAAGGGCGATGTTATCAAGCCTTGGGTCGTGGGGTGGCTGGGTCTGATGGGCCTGACGATTCTTTACCGTGCTTGGCGGCAGACGCGGCCGAAGCTATTTTCCTGGCAACTTCCCTTTCCGCTTGGCCTGACCGGCGGCTTCTTCGACGCCATCGGTGGCGGCGGTTGGGGACCGATTGTCACATCAACTCTGATGGGTGGCGGGGCGGATCCTCGCCAAGCCATCGGCACAACCAATACGGCAGAGTTCTTCATGGCGGTGGCGGTCTCCGCAGCCTTCATCACAGCTTTGGTGACGGGTCATTGGAAAACCACCGGTCTGACAGATCACCTGATGTCGGTGATCGGCTTGATCGTCGGCGGTGTAGTCGCCGCACCCGTCGCCGGGTGGGCAACCAAACACATGCCGCTACGCGCCCTGACCTGGATGGTCGGAATCCTCGTAACGGGATTGGCAATCTGGCAGGGCTGGTCGCTTGTGTTCTAAACAGCGCTGCCCTGGATCATTAGCCAGATAATTCGACCACCAGCACCCAATAACAGCACTGCAGACGCGGCCATCTGGATCATAAAGCCCGTGCTGCGCTTTGACGCATCGGCTGAGTAACCCAAGGCGTAGAGGATACGACCAACAATCCAGACCAAGCCGACAATCGCCGCGATCCGATCATTCCAATAGAGCGCAAACAGCCACAATCCGCCGAGGAAGATGGGTAGCCACTCCAGGGTATTGCCCTGAACGCGCAGATATCGCTCAAGCATCGGATCGCCAGTCATGGCCGGTGCAGAAATGCCACTTTTTCCGCGCGCGCCGCCAACGCGGACCCCCATCCAAACATAGACTAGCAGTGCCAATACCGTGACCAGCGCCACTTCATAATGAGTTTGCATGGGCGTCCCCCCGTTGTGCGGCCAGACCTTGCGCCGACCGTTCTACGGTCAAGGTGGCACGGACGCGGGAAAACGGAAACTCCCGACTAACCCTTAATGCGCTGGTCGCGCTTGGCCATGACCCGTAGCCGCAGGGCGTTAAGCTTGATGAAGCCCGTCGCGTCGCGCTGATCATAGGCAACCTTGCCCTCCTCAAAGGT
>JANPNB010000357.1:0-3244 GCA_031427275.1 Alphaproteobacteria bacterium
ATCGCTCCCGACCCCGCCCCGGTCGGGGCTTAGCGCCTCAAAATTCCTCCCCCGCTGGGGACGGGGGCCCAACGGGCCGGTTGGGGCCGACCGCGCAAGCGGGCGGACAACGAACTTCCGCAAACAAGCATCCGGGCTGACGCCCGGCCCCCTCCGACTCGTCGCTCCGCGCCGAGCCACCTCCGCCCTGTGGGGGAGGAATTGGAGTGCGTATCTGAAAGCCCTTGCCTCCCAATCTCTCACCCCCATCGTCACGTGCTGCCTTCGGGATCCTTCCCGCCACGAAGTGGCGGGAAGCTGAGCGTGCAATCCCATAGACCTGTTGGAGAGACTCTAGTTCTGGAAGTAGGGCTCGACAGTGCCTTGCAGCTTCACGGTCATCTGCTTGCCGTGACGATCGGTGGTCTTGCCGACGGCTAGGCGGACCCAGCCGCCGCTGACGCAGTATTCTTCGACATTGGTCTTTTCCACGCCCTTAAACCGCACGCCGATACCTCGGGCCAACAGGGCTTCGTCATGGAACGGGCTAGACGGGTCCACACACAGGCGGTCAGGCGGGGTGTCGGTGGCGGGCGTTTCGGTCGAGTCGGTCATGCAGGCGTCATAGCCGGAGACGGGCAGAAGCGAAATCCCCCCTAGCCTGACCCAACGGAGGGTGGTCAACTCTACTCCCTCCCCTTCATGGGGAGGGAAAATGGCGAAGCCATAGGGTGGGGTAGTCTGGAACCACCTCGGCCATCGCCGGAGAACCCCACCCTGCCGGTTTCACCGGCTGTCCCTCCCCATCAAGTGGAGGGCGTTAGGAGAGCCAAGTTGTGGACTTAAGTTGGAGCGATGCCGACCGTGCCTTCCAGGACGAGGTTCGAGCCTTTCTGGATGCTGAGCTGACGCCGGAACTCCGTCGGCGTGGGCGGGGTATGACCAGTGTCTATGCCGACTATGACACCACCCTGGCCTGGCAGGCCAAGCTGCACGCCAAGGGCTGGGTCGCTCCAGCTTGGCCCACCCAGTATGGCGGCCCGGGTTGGAACGTCGTGCAGCGCTATATCTGGGCGCGAGAGACCGCGCGGGCCGGTGCGCCGCCGATGTCACCCATGGGCGTGGGTATGTGCGGTCCGGTACTGATCGGCCACGGCAGCCCGGCGCAGCGGGACTACTTCCTGCCCCGGATGTTGAACGGCGAGCATTGGTGGTGTCAGGGCTATTCGGAGCCGGGCTCGGGGTCGGATTTGGCCTCGCTACAGATGAGCGCGGTGGAGGACGGCGATGACTTTGTCTGTAACGGCCACAAGCTGTGGACCACCCACGCCAACGTCGCCAACTGGATATTCTGCCTGGTGCGCACTAGCCGCGAGGCCATACCCCAGCAGGGCATTACCTTTATCCTGATCGACATGAAGACGCCCGGCGTCGAGGTCAAACCGATCATCATGCTGAGCGGTGAGCACATTCAGAACGATGTGTTCTTCACCGATGTGCGGGTGCCCAAGGCCAATGTGGTCGGCAAGGTTGGCGAAGGCTGGACGGTGGCCAAATACCTGATGCAGTTCGAGCGGGGCGGCGGCGTCAGTGCACCTGGCCTTGCCGCGCGGTTGAGCAAGATCAGGGCCATGGCGCAGGCCGAGGGCCTGATGGCTGAGGCGAGTTTTGCCCGGCGGTTGGCCGCGGCGGGCATTGAGGTCGAGACGCTGGAAGGCATTGAGCTGCGGACCATGTCGAAGCTCAGCCAGGGGGACGCGCCGGGCGCTGAGTCTTCGATGTTGAAGACAGTCGGCACCGAGCTATCGCAGAAACTAACGGAGCTGGCGATTGAGGCGGCGGGCGTCTATGCCGCTCCCTTCCAGCCGCACACCGTGTTTGCTGGCGGCCCGACGCCGGGCTTTACGCCGCCCAGCGACGGGTTTGCCGCGGGGCCGGAACACAGTTGGCCGGCGACCGCCAAATATCTCAACGACCGGGCCGGCTCGATCTATGCCGGCACCAATGAGATCCAGCGCAACATCATGGCCAAGGCGGTGTTGGGTATCTGATCCCAAACGAGAGTGTGGCTCGCCCCTTGCGAGAATGAGGCAGAACCAAGTCGTTTTGTCTCAATTCGGGAACACCACATGAAAACCTTCGCTCTCCTAGCTTCCGTTGCCGTTCTTGCCCTGTCAGCCCCGGCTTCGGCGGCTGTGATTACCAGCCTTCCTGGCGGTGTCTCGCAATTCATGCCGATCACCAATTCCTTTACCGCTGGTCCCGTGACCTTCGGGGCCATCACCTACAACTCGACCACGAGCAACAGCGTGATCGGTTACAACAACGGCTATGGCTTCGCTTCCAACGGAGGCTGGGGTGGCGGCCTCGGTATGGCCGGGCTCAACACCGACCGCGGCACGATGACCTTCACCTTCGCGGCTCCTGTTGGCGGCGTCTTGGCAGACATCAACTGGGCACCATGCTGCAGCAGCGGGCTGCCAGTGACCCTGGCGATCTATGACAGCGCCAACACGCTGTTGGAATCGTTCCAGCTGGCCGATGGTTCGTCCAATTCGGTTGCGCCGGGCTATTGGGGTTTTCAGCGTGGCCAGGGCGACATTGCCTATATGACCATGAGCAACGGTTATGTTGGCGCGCGTGATTTCAGCACCTTGGCGGGTGGTGCGGTGCCCGAGCCCACGACCTGGGCCCTGATGATCAGTGGCTTCGGCATGGTGGGGGCCACCTTGCGCCGTCGCAAAACGGTCGCCGTTACGGCCTAGGTTTCAGTTCTGGGGTTCGCTTTCAATGGCCGTCGCAGAAGTACCTGCGGCGGCCATTTTGAGTCTTGGGCCAGCCGCGTGCACCAAAATGCATCTCGCTGCATGCCGCTGCACCTAGGCGAGAGGGAACTTTCTTGCTACGTTAACGTTTAATTCAGGAAGTTTAGCTGGGGAGTTCCTTCAATGTTGATCTCAAAAAATCTAGCCTTCGCCTCTGGCTTCGCAGCCTTAACCCTTGCAGGGTCTGCTCAGGCAGCGTTGGTTGTCGTTGATGCCCAGGCTAATTCGTCAACGGGTGGCGTAGGGCAAAGTTCGGGCTTGGTTCTGACCACCGGTCAGATGTTTCACTCAACCGTGGCCACAACTGATCTTTGGAATGCGGGCGCTCTGCCGCGCTGGTCCAATGCCGACGGTCTGATCGCCCCGCTCTTTGCGTCCGGCTCCGACGACTCCGGGCAGGCGGCAGGAATCCTAATCGGGGCAGTGTTCCCGATGTGGAC
>JANPNB010000358.1:0-1669 GCA_031427275.1 Alphaproteobacteria bacterium
ACCTGAACGGAAACAAAATGGCTGATCTGAACAAACTCGCCGAAGACATCGTCGGTCTGACCCTGCTGCAGGCGCAGGAACTGAAGACGATCCTGAAAGACAAATACGGCATCGAGCCGGCTGCCGGTGGCGCCGTCATGATGGCGGCCGGTCCGGCTGCTGCCGCCGAAGTGGTGGAAGAAAAGACCGAATTCGACGTGGTGCTGACCGAAGCCGGTCCGAACAAGATCAACGTCATCAAGGAAGTCCGCACCATCACCGGTCTGGGCCTGAAAGAAGCCAAGGACCTGGTTGAGGCCGGCGGCAAGGTCAAGGAAGGCGCCACCAAGACCGACGCCGAAGCGATGAAGAAAAAGCTCGAAGATGCGGGCGCCAAGGTCGAACTGAAGTAATCCGTCCAACGGGTGAAACGCTGGCTGGGCTTGCGGATGCAAGCCCAGCCGGGCGCGTCTCGGCAGGGGTTTTCACGAAAACCCCTATCCAGGCGCGGTGATGGTTCGGGAGTTGCCCTAAGGGATGGGCGGCACGAATAGAACCCCACTGCCAATCGCCCAAGCGGCGTTTCCGTGGCCCGACGGAAATGCGCGCTTTGATGATGAAAGGCTACGATTCACATGGCGCAAGTCTATGTCGGTCAAAAACGTATCCGCCGCTATTTCGGCAAAATCCGTGAAGTGCTGGAGATGCCGAACCTGATCGAGGTTCAGAAATCTTCCTACGATCTGTTCCTGCGCTCTGGCGACAGCGACAAGCCTCAGGATGGCGACGGCATTCAGGGGACGTTCCAGTCGGTGTTCCCGATCAAGGATTTCAACGAGACCGCCGTTCTGGAATTCGTGAAATACGAGCTGGAAAAGCCGAAATACGACGTGGACGAATGTCAGTCGCGCGACATGACCTATGCCGCGCCGCTGAAGGTGACGCTGCGGCTGATCGTGTTCGATGTCGATGAAACCACCGGGGCAAAGTCGGTCAAGGACATCAAGGAACAAGACGTCTACATGGGCGACATGCCCCTGATGACCCACAATGGCACCTTCATCGTCAACGGCACCGAACGGGTGATCGTTTCGCAGATGCACCGCTCGCCCGGGGTGTTCTTTGACCATGACAAGGGCAAGACCCATTCCAGCGGCAAACTGCTGTTCGCCTGCCGGATCATTCCCTATCGCGGCTCGTGGCTGGACTTTGAATTCGACGCCAAGGATCTGGTGTTCGCCCGCATCGACCGCCGCCGCAAAATCCATGTGACGACGCTGCTCTATGCCCTCGGCATGGATCAGGAAGCGATCATGTCGGCCTATTACACGACGGTGAATTACAGCCACGTCAAGAACAAGGGCTGGGTCACCAAGTTCTTCCCCGAACGCGTGCGCGGCACCCGTCCGACCTATGACATCGTCGATGCCGCCACCGGCGAGGTGATCTGCAAGGCCGGCGACAAGATGACCCCGAAAATGTCGCTGGACCTGATCAAATCGGGCAAGGTGACCGAGTTGCTGGTGCCCTTCGACCACATCGTCGGGCGCTATGTGGCCCGTGACATCATCAACGAGCAGACCGGCGAGATCTGGGGTCGAGGCCGGCGACGAGCTGACCATGGATTACGACCGCGACGGCGGCGTCAAGGGTGGCACGCTGAAAGTGCTGCTCGATCAAGGCATTACCG
>JANPNB010000359.1:0-3341 GCA_031427275.1 Alphaproteobacteria bacterium
TGATAGGCGAGGCCCATATCCTGAGCAAAGGCCATCAGGGCATGGCGTTCAACGTCGCTGGCATGGGCCATTATCGTCGGCAGCTCGAACGATACAGCGATCAGTGCACCGGTTTTCATCCGTTGCATCCGCGCAACTGCACCCAGGTCGTCGCGTACACCCAGCATGTCGATCATCTGTCCGCCGCACATGCCCTTTGCCCCGATGGCCAGGGACAATCGCGCAACCATGTCGGCGCGCACTCGCCCATCAGCGTGGGTATCCGGATGTGACAGGATTTCAAAAGCCAAGGATTGCAAGGCATCGCCGACTAGGATCGCGGTGGCCACATCATAGGCCTTGTGGACGGTTGGTCGGCCGCGGCGCAAATCGTCATCATCCATCCCGGGCAAGTCGTCATGCACCAGACTGTAGGCTTGTATGCACTCGACGGCGCATGCCGTCCGCACGACGCTGGCTTCGTCTAGATCAAACAGCTTTCCAGTTTCGATCGCGAAATAGGGTCTCAGGCGTTTTCCGGGACCTAAGGCTGCGTAGCGCATCGCCTCCATCAGCCGCGTCTCAGGACCTTCCGATCGGGGCAACAGGTCGTCCAGCACGGCCTCAACCTGTGCGGCGGCTTGCGCCACCCGTTCGGCGATGATCGACACTAGTTGAACTCAGCCGGCTCAGCGGTGGGCGTACCTGATCCAACCACGATCTTTTCTACCCGCAGTCTCGCGGCCTCCAGGCGGGTTTCGCAATGGGCCTTCAAACGCGCGCCGCGCTCATAGAGTTCTATCGACTGTTCAAGCGGTGCCTGGCCCGACTCCAGCTGCGCGACGATGCGCTCCAGTTCGGCCAAGGCTTGTTCAAAGGTCAGGCCATCAATGTCAGCGGGTTCGGCCATGCGGAGTCTCCTGTGACGGCTAACCTACTGACCCGCTGCTTTGGGGGCAACGCAGGATCGATCACACTTCGCTCAAGGCCCGCACATGGGCGGTGGCTGATCGCCCCAAGGCTTCCAACCCGTAGCCGCCTTCTAACGAACTGATCATCCGTCCCTTGGCATGACGGCGCGCGATGCTCGCAATCGCCCGGGTCGCCCAGGCAAAGTCCGCAGCCTCGAGGTTTTGAGAGGCATCGCCCACAGGGTCATTCGCGTGTGCATCAAAGCCAGCCGAAATCATCACTAGGTCCGGCGCAAAAGCATCAACCCTAGGCATCATGCTCTCGAATGCGGCGCGCCAAGCCTCGCGCGGTGCATTGGGCTGCACTACGGCATTGCAGATATTGTCCGGCACCGCTTCGGAGGGGTGACCGGTTCCCGGCCACATCGGCCATTGCTGCACGGATGCAAAGAACAGGTCCGATCGTCCGGCAAAGGCCGCTTGGGTGCCGTTGCCATGGTGCACATCAAAATCCACCACCGCGACCCGCGAGAATCCGGCCTCTTGGGCGACACGCGCGGCGACAGCAATATTCGAGAAGACGCAGAATCCCATAGGTTTATGAGGCTCGGCATGGTGGCCAGGTGGCCTTACCGCACAGAAGGCCCGATCCCCTTGACCCGCAGCCATATCCCGAACCGCCTGCGACACCGCACCGGCGGCCCTGCGCGCTGCGGTAAGGCTGCCGGGTGACATCACAGTATCGGGGTCCAACCTGAGACGACCCTGGCTCGGCGCCGAGCCGAACACGGCATCAAGATAGGCCTCGACGTGAACTCGCTTGAGATCGGTCGTATCGACCAGCGGTGCGGATCGGCGCATAAGGTGCAGGTCCGAAGCGTCATTAAGGGCGTCGAGCACACTTCTCAAACGCTCGGGTCGTTCCACGTGTCGCTCACCGGGAAGGTGGTCGAACATGTCATCATGGGTATAGAGGGCGGCATCCATGTTCCGAACCTAACGCGGGTCACGGTTAAATCGATTCTAACGCTTTGAATGAATGTGTGACTTTGCCACAAAACTCAAGCTTACCTGCGAAGCTCATGACCAGTCTAACCCTACGCCGCGCCATGCTTGCTGATGCAACGGCGCTTTCCGATATTGGCGCTGCAACCTTCATCGAAACCTTCGGGCATCTCTATCCCGCCCAAGATTTGGAGGCGTTTTTGGCCTCTGCCTACAGCCTCGAACGCGCGACCTCGGACCTTGTGAACGCCAACAAAGCCTCCTGGTTGGTAGAGGAGGGCGGTCGCGTTGTGGGTTATGCCAGCGCCGGGCCTTGCGATTTGCCGCATGAAGCCGTGTCTCAAGGTTCCCTCGAGCTAAAGCGGTTCTACCTGCTCAGGGCTTATCAGAATGGCGGGATTGGCGGCCGGCTATGGACCCAGGTTTTGGACTGGATGACAGCCCAATCGCCCCCCGACCTATGGATCGGCGTTTGGTCAGAGAACTACGGCGCTCAACGATTCTACCTGCGGCAAGGATTTGAGAAAGTCGGCGAGTATGGGTTCAAGGTCGGCAGCACCACAGATCGCGAGCATATTTTACGCCGAAAGGCATAGATTTTCTATCGATGCGGCAGTTTCATTACCCAGATTGCAAGCAACTTATGCTTTGACCCCCTTTTTGGACAAATATTGCCGCAATTTTACACGAGATGCTTTGACGCAGGCGACCAAGTTTGCGAGCTTAGCCGCAATCATCGCAATAGCTGTCGAGCACCGGGTGGGATGCTAAAAATAGGGTATGTGCGATTGCGCGATGTGCGCTCCGCCGAGGATACAGCCGATTTGATGGCGCACGGATGCCAAGTCGTGCGTGCGGAGGAACCGTGCTTTCCAGGTGATCCAGAAAGCGAGACGTTAGACTCCATTTTGGACTTCATCGGTATCGGCGACCAATTGGTCGTGACCCGCCTGGAGCACCTGGGGAACTCGACCCTCGACATTCTCTCAGCACTAGACCGCCTAGACCAGCGTGAGGCAGAGCTTTTGATCATTAGACCGCAGATCAGTAGTCGCGGCGTCGGCGGTGATGCTCTGCGCGCCGCTCTTGGTGCCGTGCGCGCGCTGGATTCTGCAGGCGTCCGGCGGCGTCCCCGCAGCCAGCCCGCTGAAGCCGACGACATTCGCGCGCTTCAAGCTACTGGCATGGGTCCCGTCGAGATAGCTCGGAAACTGGGGGTTTCTCGCATGACGGTGTGGCGGAAAATGAAGGCGGAAGTTTAGGCTTTTTGAGCCTGCACGCAGAATGCATTGCCCTCTGGGTCCAGCATCACCGCGTGATTGGAATGCGAATCTCGAAGTCGAGCACCCAAGCCGGTCAGACGCGCGATCTCCCGTGAAAGGTCCAACCCGACCACATCCAAGTGAACCGCGCCGCGTCCGCGCTCAGGTCCCGAGTAGGTTTGGA
>JANPNB010000360.1:0-1831 GCA_031427275.1 Alphaproteobacteria bacterium
CCATCATTGCCTGATGCAGCTTGGGCTTGTTGTCCCCATGAAGCTCCTTGAGCTTCTGCAGCTTCGGTGCCATCAGCGCATCTTGGCCATCGATTTGTAGGACGCCGCGGAAAGGGGAAAGAACAAGAGCTTTATCAGGACCGTGACGATGATGATTGCGACGCCCCAGTTGCCCACGACGCCATGAATCGCCGACAAGACCCAGAACAACGGCGCCGCAATGATCGTCAGCCAACCGTAATCGACCGTGAGATCCAGTCCGGGCGCAAGACTGGCGAGCTTCTTCTGTTCCTGCGGCCCGGCATATAACGGCACCGACCAGGTTGCGCTCCTGCCCGGCTCGACGCGCCCGACCGGCACAATGACACCTGCGGCGAACAAACCACCACCCAGCGCCCGAACAAAAAACTCCTTAGGAGCTCCGGGGAGGGGCAACCATGCGGACACAAAGTAGTGCTGCACCATCCCGATCCATCCATCCTGGCTGTTCTTGACCGGTACAGCCTTGCCTTTTGCAATGTCGCCAAAGGCCAACTTCGTATACTTGTCCTGTTCGGTGAACTGCGCCACACCGTTGAACGTCGGTACCCACCGGGAATCTCCCGCAGGCGCCTTGTCGTCGCGTACGAGCTGGAAATACGCAAACGGTGTCAGGGCGCTGGCGCCGGTGTTCTCGATGGTCTGCGACACATCGATGCGGTACTGACCCCGGGCGAAAGTGTAAATCTTGGTCAGGCGCGGCTTGTCGGCGTCGGTCGAGGTGAGCACCAGCTTCACCTCATTCTCATCATCTTTCATCACTACCTGTGAAACCGAGGCTGCGAACACCGACTTGTGATTCGGCAAGGAAGACCCGATCAATCCGGTCTGCGCGACCAGGGTGTGCTCAGCGGACCAATCCATCAACAAAAAATTACGCTCGGCGTTGATGGTGTCACGATGCTGCAGGAGTTCAATTCGACGAAGATCACCACCGATAGCTGCAATATCAACTTTGATGACATCGGTTTGCACAACGAATACTGCGCTTGGGACCGGACCAACTGGATCGGCCACATCGCTCGACGTCCGGGGCTGAACGGTGGCGGGCACGTTCGTGCTCGCAGATTCCGGTATTGGTGACGGGTCGCCGATCAAGCCACCGGATTTGCCCGCAACGGCCGTCGATTCTTGCTTGGGCCAGTACTGCTTGTACCAATTTTCCCCGAGCATGAACAAAGACACGGCGAAGATCATCAGCAAAATCAGGCGTGGCGCTTCGGAAAATTTCATTTGAGTCAAGGAACCGGATCATGGCCACCCGCATTCCACGGGTGGCAACGGCAAATACGCTGAAGAGCCAACCGCGAGCCTTTTGCGGCGCCGTGCCGCTGGATCGCATCGATAGCGTAAGTTGAACACGACGGGCTGAATCGGCACGACGGCGCCAACCAAGGGCTCACGAGTAGCCGATATCCGCGAACCGCACCGATGAGCGCGCGCGCGACCAATTGTTCGACTAGAACAGGCGCGCCAAGTCGGTCCTTGCCGCATTCACCGCCGCCTCTGGGACCCCTCGTCGTGCCCGGATTATCCAGTCCCATCCCGCCAAGTTCCCTTGTCGCAATCGGAAAGACTCTCGGATCAAGCGCTTGATCCGGTTCCTGGAAACACTGGACCCGGCAGTCCGCACGGAGACGACGATGCCAAGCCTCGGACGAGACAAGCCGTTGGCTACACGATGCACCGAGAAATACTCGCCGTTTCTGCGAACCCCAGCTTCGAAAGCCCGCTTGAAATCGGCCCCCACCACAATCCGGAGTTCTCGACCGAACGCCTGGGCGCCGCTGCC
>JANPNB010000361.1:0-8171 GCA_031427275.1 Alphaproteobacteria bacterium
CCACCTTCGAGACGGGCGAATTGCCAAATCGTTGGCAATTCGCATAGCCGAACCGAATAGGTTCGTCTCCGTCTCGACGGTGGCCCCGTAGAACGGGGTCGGATGGGGGGTTTTGCTCCCTTCGCAGTGTTCAGAGGCGGCCCTCCAATCCGTAGTTATTGTAGACTCTCGCCAAAGAATGACAGCGAACGAGTCGGCCTATCATTGCCCAGCCAACCTCCCATCTTCAGGGGCGATGCAGGCCTTGTCGCGGGCGTCTGTCAATCCAGCGTGTTGCCTAAGTCAGGACGATAACCACGACGCGCCGGTTCTGGGCGCGGCCAGCGCGGGTGGTGTTGGCGGCAGCCGGTGCCTCGTCGCCATAGGAAATGGTCGCCATGCGATTAAGGGCGACGCCTTGCTGGTTCATGAAACGGCGGACCGCTTCGGCGCGAGCTTCACCCAGGCGCATGTTCCCAGGCTTGGAGCCAATATTGTCTGTATGACCCTGGATTTCGAGATAGATGTTCTTGTTGTCGCCCTTCATCTTGAGCGCCAGATCCATCAGTCTGGTTTTTGCCTCTTCGGAAAGCTGTGCGCCGGAGGCTGGGAACTTTACCGAGTCGTCGGATAGAACCATCTCATAGAGGAACTTTCCCTGGGCCAGTTTACCGGCCGCGTCGGCGCGCTGCAGCGCCTCCCTGGTCGTCCGATCAAGCTCGCCAAGCCGGGTTTCATGAGTTTGTAGAGCGCCCTGCTGGGTCTGCACCTTGGCGTCAACGGCCCCGACTTGCGTGCGGACATATTTCTGAGTTGCGCACCCGCCGAGGGTCAAGGATCCAGCAGCAAGCAGGGTGACGAAGAGGGATGAGGGCCGGGGGAAGTTCATAGATCAATCTCCTGAACCCCCCGGCCCGTTAACCAACGGACACAAAAGGGGCGGAAATTTGACGCGTGGCCAATCGAGGCGCGATGAGCAGCTTGGCTCAGTAGGGTTCAACGGCGGGATCATCGACCTTGGACGCGCCGATCCGCTTGGCAGCAGATTGGCCCACCTTCTGCACCGGCACATGGGCAAAGGCACCAGCCAGACCAAACAACGGCATGTTGCCGTAGATGGCTTCGACCTTCCCGGCCGTGACTTGGTAGGTCTCATGCCAGATGCCGACATCGCCGCTGTTGCTGATGGCCTTGTTGAAGGCTCGCCACGCCGGAAGGTGCTCCTGGTTCGGATTGCGCGCATAGGCGTTCAGGCTCTCGAAATCGCGCCAGTACTGCAGCGATAGCGTGGTGCGCCCGAACCAATTGTGGATGCCCAAACAACCTAGCTCTGGGTTGGCGCGGAGCTCTTGCTGCATCCGAGGCATAGCTTGAGCGACCATCCACCAACTGCTGACCTTGAGCGGACGGTTCACGCGCATCCCGATTAAGAAGGTCACGAAATTATCCGGAACCTCGGCGGTAAATCGACCGGGAAAAATGACAGTCATGGTGTCTCCGATGCGGAGGGGGTGTTGTCGCGTTCGGGGCGATCTAATCGCTCTGTCAGGGTCAAAAGATCACTCCAAGCTTTCTTTTTTGCTGTCGGTTGGCGCAGCAGGAAGGCGGGATGCAGGGTGGGTAGGGCAGGTAGCTCTAACTCACCATCGCTGGATCGCCATTCAAACCAGCGACCACGTAGCGCTAAGATTCCTTCATCACGCTTGAGCATGGCCTTGGCGGACGGCCCACCGACTAAGAGCAACATCTTGGGGTTCACCAGGGCAATGGCGCGTTCCAGAAAGGGCGCGCAAACGGCTTGTTCCTCCAACGTCGGATTGCGATTGCCCGGTGGTCGCCAGAACACGGAATTGGTGATGAACACCCGGTCGGTTAGGCCAGCCGCAGCCAGCATGCGATCCAGGAGTTGGCCCGCACGTCCGACGAAGGGCTCCCCGCGCGCGTCCTCTTCTTGGCCCGGACCTTCGCCAATCACGAACAGTGGCGCGTCCTTGCTGCCCCGATAGAAGACTGACTGACGTGCAGCTCCGGCAAACTTCAGCGGACATCCGTCAAAGCTCTCGATGGCCGCTTGCAACATGTCCAGATCGCTGGCCAAAGCCGCGAGGTGCCGCGCTTGAGCAACCTGTTTGGAGACGTCCTCGGACGACACCTGAATGCCGGCATTCTTTCGACCAGGGGCTGTGATACGCTCGGGCGGACGTGGTGGTACAATTTGACCGGCTGCAATCCGATCAATGGGTTCGTCCATCAGCATGGCATCCACGCCGGCCTCAGCCCAAAAGGCGAGCAGGCTTTCAGCTGTGCCGGTTGACGGGTTCATCAAGATCCAAATTGTGTTTTGTTGGGCATTCGAGCTTGACCGCCCTTATGCAAGCTATTGATAAGTCGGCTAGGACTACAACACCAGTCGCCGGGAGCGCAGATTATGAGTGACGCGACAGAGACCATCGAACGCGAGGCCATGGAATACGATGTGGTGATCGTGGGAGCCGGTCCTTCCGGCCTGTCGGCTGCCATTCGCCTGAAACAATTGGCGGCGGCAGCTGGGTCTGAAATTACGGTCGCTGTTCTAGAAAAGGGTTCCGAAGTCGGCGCTCATATCCTTTCAGGGGCGGTGATCGATCCGATTGGCATCAATGAGCTGCTGCCCAACTGGAAGGAACTCGGTGTTCCACTCGAAACCAAGGTCAGCCGCGATAAATTCGTGATCTTGGGACCGCAAGGTGACCTGGATATCAGCTGGCTGCCCTTCCCCAAATGGATGCTGAACCATGGCAACTATATTGCCAGCCTGGGTAATGTCTGCCGTTGGATGGCAACGCACGCTGAGAGCCTTGGCGTAGAAATCTATCCCGGCATGGCCGCCTCTGAGGTGGTCTATAATGAGGACGGCTCGGTCAAGGGCGTGGTGGCAGGCGTCTTTGGCATCGGTAAGGATGGTGAGCCTGGTCCCGACTATCAGCCGGGCATCGAACTGCATGCCAAATACACCTTCATAGGGGAGGGCGTTCGCGGGTCCCTCGCGAAACAGCTTCAAGCGAAGTATGGCCTTACGGAAGGCCGCGACGCGCAGAAATTTGGCATTGGCATCAAAGAGCTGTGGCAGGTTCCTGATGCAAATTTTGAGGCTGGACTGACCCAGCATACCTTCGGTTGGCCGCTAGACAACGCCACAGGTGGCGGCAGCTTCATGTACCACTTCGGCGACAACTATGTGTCCATCGGGTTTGTGCTGCATCTCAATTACAAGAACCCCTGGCTGTCGCCCTTCGATGAGTTCCAGCGGTTCAAAACCCACCCCACCATCAAGGCCTATCTGGAGGGCGGCAAGCGCATCGCCTATGGCGCGCGCGCCATTACCGAGGGGGGGCACCAGTCTCTGCCCCAGCTATACTTCCCAGGCGGCGTATTGTTGGGTTGCTCGGCCGGCATGGTCAACGTGCCGCGCATCAAGGGCAGCCACAATGCCGTGAAGTCCGGCATGTTGGCCGCCGAGGCCGCGTTTGCCGCGATCTCTGAGGGCCGGGCTGGGGACGAACTGTCGGCCTATGAAGACGCCTATCACAAGTCTTGGGTGGCCAAGGAACTGAAGAGCGTTCGTAACTTCAAACCGCTGTGGTCTAAGTTCGGCACCATTCCGGGGATCGGCTTTGGCGCGCTCGATGCGATCATGGCCAATCTGTTTGGCGGTTGGTCGCCTTGGGGCACCTTGAAGCACGGCAAGAACGACGCTCAGGCGACGGGTCTGGCCAAGGATTTCAAACCTATCGTCTATCCCAAGCCTGACGGGGTGTTTTCGTTCGACAAGCTGTCTTCGGTGTTCTTGTCATCCACCAATCACGATGAGAACCAGCCCGCGCATTTGAAGCTGAAGGACGCGTCAATTCCGATCGCGGTTAACTTGCCTAGGTTCGGCGAACCGGCGCGACTTTACTGCCCGGCGGGGGTCTATGAAGTGCTCTATGACGAGCAGGGCCAGAACCCCAAGTTTCAGATCAATTTCCAAAACTGCGTCCACTGCAAGACCTGCGACATTAAAGATCCGTCGCAGAACATAAATTGGACAACGCCGCAGGGTGGAGATGGGCCGAACTATCCCAATATGTAACCGCGTTGGTCGGTAGGCAGAAAATCGTGAGATTGAAAATATGATGGCCTCCCGAGTGTGTGTTCTTTTGGCGACAGCGGCTTTGATGACTGCATGCGCGACGTCAGGCCCGACGCAGAAACTGCTCGCGCCGGAGGATATTGCGACGACGCCCTATGGCCTGTTCCTGGCCGGTCAAGGTGCCTTGAATGATGGCTACGGCGGCCGGGCATCGGCCTATTTCGATCAGGCTCGTGCTCGGGGCGATGATAGCGACGGACTGATTACTGAGCGGGCATTTACCGCAGCATTGCTGGCCGGCGACATTCAGCGCGCCGCGAGTTTTGCACCGAACGGCGAGGGCGCGTCTGAAGCCGGTGTTCGCATGGGGCGCCTGGTCCTGGCCGTTGAAGCCCTCGCGCAAGACAAGGGCAAAGTCGCACAACCACTGTTGGCTCTGGACTCCGTCGGATTTCCGCACAAGTCGACGGCGGCATTGCTGGGACCGTGGGCTGCGGCCATGGCTCGGAATGTCGAGGGATCCCTCGTGCGCCCCCAGATACGCGGAGACAAGATCGTCGATTATTTCGGTATGCTTAGCCAAGCTCACCTCTATGAGCGAGCCAAGCGGTTTGACGAGGCCGAGACCGACTTCAAGGTCCTGACCGGTGGCGACTCGCCAAGTGACATCATGGTTTTGGCCTATGGCGGCTTCCTGGAGCGTCGCGGGCGTAAGCCAGACGCGCAGGCCCTGTATGCCAAGGCGCTCGCAAACCAGCCGCGTAATTCCGGACTGATTGCGGCGCAGGCCAGGGCATCAGCCAACCGCAGCACCGCACCTGCGGCACCTAGTCTCAAGCAAGGTGCGGCTCTGGGTGTGGTGGCGTCAGCGGCCAATATGGTCGCCGCTAAACAGGACGAATTGGCCCTGGTGTATCTGCGGCTGGCATTGCGGCTTGACCCAGACCTCAACAGCGCCTGGCTGATGGTCGGCGATGTTCTCCAGGCTTCCGGAGATCCTGCGGCGGCAAGGCTAGCCTACGGAAAGCCCAAGCCGGGTAGCGCTGAATTCGCGGCGGGTCGCGCCAAGTTGGCCTGGAGCTATCAAGCTGACAAGGACACTGAAACCGCGATCAAGCTCGCTCGAGAGGCGGCGGCGGGCGGCGATGAAGATGCCAAAATCACCCTGGCTGACCTATTGCGCGCCAATGAGAAGTACCTGGAATCAGCTGATATTCTAACGACCCTGATCGGTCCCAACCCCGATTGGCGACTGCTGTTCTCGCGCGGGACCTCCTATGATCGTGCGGGCCGCTGGGCCGACGGTGAGCGCGATCTGAAGGCGGCGCTGGCTCTGTCGCCCGATGACCCGGAGTTGCTGAACTACCTGGGCTATTCCTGGATCGACCGGGGTGAGAATCTGGCTGCGGCCCTGGCCATGGTTCAAAAGGCTGTGGGCACCAATCCCAATTCGGGAGCCATGGTTGATAGTCTGGGCTGGGCCTACTACCGGCTCGGTGACTTTAAGAAAGCCGTCGAGACCCTCGAGAATGCCGTTGAGCTGCAGGCAGGAGATCCAGATATCAACAATCACCTGGGTGACGCCTATTGGCGGGTTGGCAGGCGCGATGAGGCGGGCTTCCAGTGGCACAGGGTCCTGTCCCTCGAACCCGAGGCCAAGATGAAGGCTGAGGTGGAACAAAAAATTGCCTCAGGCCTTGGGCCGGTCGGTCCCGTAGCGCCAACCCTGATCGCAAAGCAATAGCGACGATGGCCTGGGAATCCTTCGCCCCAGCCAAGATCAATCTGTTCCTGCATGTGGGCGCGCCCTCTGCGGATGGCTATCATCCCCTCTGCAGCTTGATGGTGTTCGCCGATATCGGGGACCGGCTTGAGGCCCATCCTTCGGATGCCCTGAGCTTGCGTTTGCGCGGGCCCTTTGCTTCGGGGCTCGAAAGCGGGGCGGAAGACAACTTGGTGCTTCGCGCGGCCAGAGCTCTGGCAGAACGCTTGCAGCGACCCTTGGCTCCACAGTCCCTATTTCTGGACAAACGCCTGCCCATAGCGGCGGGCCTCGGGGGAGGGTCCAGCGATGCCGGTGCGGCCCTACGTCTGCTGCGCCAGATCTGGGCCCCTGACTTTCCAGACTCCGAACTCCAGGCCGTGGCGGCGTCCTTGGGAGCCGACGGGGCGGCATGTCTTTGGGGGCGACCGGTTTTGGCGCAGGGGCGTGGTGAATTACTGAGCTCGGCACCGGTCTTGCCGGTCATGGACGCGGTCCTGGTCAATCCCAGGATCGAAGTTTCAACGGCTCAAGTTTATCGCGATTTGGACGCTTCAGGCCGATTTGGCGACATCACGCCGCCGCCAATGCCCGAGGCCTTTGAAAGCGTGGAAGAACTAGCCGGTTGGTTGCGCGCAACCACCAACAACATGCAGGAAACCAGTATAGATCATGCACCCCAAATCGGCGATGTTTTGGCGACCTTGGCCGATGAACCTGAGACCCTGATCGCCCGGATGTCCGGCTCCGGAGCCACCTGCTTCGCCCTCTGTTCCGGGGACATGGAGGCCGAGGGGCTCGCCGAACGCATCGAAGCCATGCGACCCGGCTGGTGGGTCCAGCGATGCCGACTGAGCGGACCATGGGACTGATGATTTGAGCGCTGCCTGGCAAGACGACAGCACCGTGGCCCACATCATGGACGGCCTCTTTTCGGTTGAGGACGCTAGAAATTCTGATCCTATGCGCTCGCCATGCTTTTGGGCCGGAAGAGTCTCCATACCAGGAGAAATCCTGTCAGGAATGCCAAGACGCCGACGATAAGCATGGTTTTCAAGGTTTGCTTCATCTCCATGATTATGCTGAAGAAATCGACGTTTCCAGTCGACCAGAAGACCCAATCACCTCCGAGCTTGGTGGCTAGGAGCTTGCTCCCAGACTCCAAAACTACGATGCCATTACCGGTCGCAGGATCCAGTCGTACCGTGGTGTTGATCGCCGGATAGTTGTCGCCGTCATGGCCAATAATATTGTCGCCGTGGTTGTTGGGCGCATAAAGGATTGTGCCCAAGCCCCATATGTCGGCCCCATACTGCTTCGCGATCGGCTTACGCATGGCCACCAAGGTAAGCGGACGAAGAACCCCTCGACCTGCCAACTCTCCCTTCGGTCCAGCCGTGTGTGCGGCGATGAACCGGCTCATGTCCCCCGCTGAAGTGTAGAGCGAAGCCGCCGCCAGCGCCGAGAACTTGTAAAGAATGGCCTTGGAACCATCGGTATTATAGGAGGCCGCCACATTCGTTGCGTTCGGCCCTAAGACATAGGTGGAGCGGGTCATGCCAAGCGGCTTGAAAACGGTTTCGACCATGTAGTCATTGAAGGGTTGACCGGACACCTCTTCGATAAGGAGTTGCAGCAAGGTATAGCCGCCGCCGGAATAGTCGAACTCGCCGGGCTCACGGCCGACCCGCGCCGCACCATCCGCGCCGGGTGAGGCGTCGGAAGCTTTGGTGAGGGAGTCTTCCAGGCTCTGCACAGTCTCGCCGGGTTTGAACCCGCCATATCCGAGCCCGTCTGTCAGGCCGGCCGTGTGACTCAGCAACCGCCGGACCGTGACTTTACTATTATCGAAGGCGCTGGGAGGGAGTTTCCAGCGCTTAAGGTAGGTCGACACCGGCTTGTCGAGGTCTAGCTTGCCGCGCTCAACAAGCGACATCACTCCCCACGCGGTAACGGCCTTGCTTAGGGAAGCCACTTGAAACTGGGTGTCGCGATCGACCTTGGCACCTTTGGAAACAAAGTGTTCGGCGATCGGCCTTCCACCAGAGACAAGTACGAACGCCGCATTGCCGGGCGAGCCCTGTTCGAGCGTCTTGATCGCTGCGGCACTGAACTTATCGGCGTCGCCGCGCGGCGCCAAAGCCGAGCGCCACCAACCCGCTAGGGTTCCAGCAAACACAATTGCGATGGCTATGGCAGCGCCAACCAATCCTGATGCTAAAGAACCCAAAAATCGCTTCATCGCTTTGCGCCCCCGACGCCCGCCCACCGGTTCGGATTAGCGCCAGCCGCAGAAGATAGCCATAACATCCACAAACG
>JANPNB010000362.1:0-2232 GCA_031427275.1 Alphaproteobacteria bacterium
ATCGACATCGGCGGCGAGACCGTCGGCCTGATCACCTATATGCGGACCGACGGCGTGCAGTCGGCACCCGAGGCATTGGATGAGGCGCGCACAGTCATCGCCGGGCTCTATGGCCGTGAATATGTCCCCGAGAGCGCGCGCATCTATAAGACCAAGGCCAAGAACGCCCAGGAAGCCCACGAGGCCATCCGCCCCACCAGCCTAGCTCGAAACCCCGGCTCTCTTCGCTTGGAGAGCGATCTCGGCCGCCTCTATGAACTGGTCTGGAAGCGGATGATCGCCTCGCAGATGGAAGCTGCCCGCATCGAGCGCACCTCCATCGATCTGGAGAGCGCCGACGGCCAAACAGCCCTGCGCGCTACCGGTCAGGTCGTGCTGTTTGATGGCTATCTGGCCGTCTACGAAGAAGGCCGCGACGATGATGCCGACGACGAGGGAGGTCGCCTGCCCCAGGTCAAGGAGGGTGCCGACGCCCGGGTGATCGCCGCCCGCGCCGACCAGCACTTCACCGAACCGCCACCCCGCTATTCCGAAGCCAGTCTGGTCAAGAAGATGGAGGAACTCGGCATCGGTCGGCCCTCCACCTATGCCTCGGTGCTCACCGTGCTGCGCGACCGTGAATATGTGCGGATGGACAAGAACCGCTTCATTCCAGAGGACAAGGGCCGCCTCGTCACCGCCTTCCTGGAACAGTTCTTCCGCCGTTACGTGGAGTACGATTTCACCGCCGCGCTCGAAGAGAAGCTGGATTTGGTCTCCGCCGGAGAACTCAACTGGAAAGCCCTACTGCGCGAGTTTTGGGAGGGCTTCCACAGCGCCGTCGGCGAGATTTCCGAACTGCGGGTCACCCATGTCTTGGATGCTCTGAACGAGGCCTTAGGGCCGCACATCTTCCCAGCTCGTGCGGACGGCACTGACCCGCGCGGTTGCCCGACCTGCGGCACCGGCCAGCTGTCTCTGAAAACCGGAAAATTCGGGGCCTTCATCGGTTGCTCGAACTATCCCGAATGCCGCTTTACCCGCCAGATCGCCCAGTCCGACAGCGAGGCAGCCGCCGACAACGGTGACCGTGAACTGGGCGTCGATCCGGAGACCGGCCTGACCGTTTTCCTGAAATCCGGTCGCTTCGGCCCCTATGTGCAATTGGGCGAAGAGGGCAAACCAAAGCGCGCCTCCCTGCCCAAGGGATGGTCGGCACCGGATATGGATTTGGACAAGGGCCTGCGCCTTCTGCGCCTGCCTCGCGATGTCGGCGCGCACCCTGAAGACGGCGCCATGATCATCGCCGGGATCGGCCGGTTCGGCCCCTTCGTGCTGCACAACGGCACCTATGCCAACCTGCCGGGCGTCGATGAGGTATTTGAGGTCGGTCTGAACCGCGCTGTGGCGCTGTTAGCGGAGAAACGCGCTGGAGGCGGCCGGGGTGGGCGCGGCGAGAGTGCGGCCCTGAAGGATCTGGGTGCCCACCCGGCAGACGGAGCGCCCGTGAAAATCCTATCCGGACGCTACGGCCCCTACATCAAGCACGGCGCGACCAACGCCAACGTGCCCCGGGGCACCGAACCTGCCGAGGTAACGCTGGAAGATGCCGTCAGACTGCTGGCCGAGCGTGAGGCCAAGGGCGGAGGCAAGAAACCCGCGCGAGGCAAGGCCGCGGCCAAGCCCAAGGCAATGACTAAGAACGTCGTCGCCAAGAAACCGGCAGCGAAGAAACCGGCAGCGAAGAAGAAAGCCCCGGCCAAGAAAAAAGTAGCGAAAGTCTGATCCATGGACCTGCCGGTGCGCGAGTTTTCCGCCACGGGTTATCGGTCGCTGAAAAAGATCGCCTATCCAGTCTCGCGGCTCGATGTCTTTGTCGGCGCAAATGGGGTTGGAAAATCCAACCTCTATCGGGCGTTGGAGCTTCTTAGGTCTGCTGCAGACAACACCTTGGGGCGCGACCTTGCCCGCGAAGGGCTCAATGCTGCGATCTGGGCTGGCCCGCGTCGTCGCAATGAACCGGCGGAAGTTCAGATATCGGCAACCCTGGCCGCCCCCGACCGCGTCGATGCGACCTTGACCTATGATGTCACCGTGGGATTTCCACCGCCGCCTGCCTTCAACAACTTGGCCGCCTTTGACGTCGAACCGTTGATCAAAGCCGAGACGCTCACCCATCGGGTTGGCGACCGCAAAGTCCGTCTTATGGAACGCAAGAACAATGCCGTCATGGCGCGTGGGGAGGATGGGCGC
>JANPNB010000363.1:0-3129 GCA_031427275.1 Alphaproteobacteria bacterium
AAGTCCAGGGCCTGGACACCATTGGTCCCCTCATAGATCAGCGAAATCCGCACATCGCGCATATATTGGCTGGCCGGGAAATGCTCGGTAAAGCCCGAGCCGCCATGGATTTGCAGGGCGTCGGAACAGATTTTCAGACCCTTATCGGTGAGGAAGCCCTTCACCACCGGGGTCATCAGGGCCATGTAGTCGCCCGCCTTTTGGCGCACCGCCTCATCGGGATGACCGTGCGCCAGGTCGCCGTGCAGGGCGGTCCAGAACAGGAAGGCGCGGCCGGCCTCGATGACGGCGCGACTGTCCATCAACATCCTACGCACATCGGGATGGACGATGATCGGATCGGCCGGGCCGTCGGGGTTCTTCGGCCCGGTCAGCGATCGGCCTTGCAGCCGGTCCTTGGCGAACTCAGCGGCGGCCTGATAGGCGGCTTCAGCCTGGGCAATGCCCTGCAGGCCGACCCCAATGCGGGCCTCGTTCATCATCACGAACATGATCGGCAAGCCGCGATTTTCCTCGCCAATCAGCCAACCGGTGGCCTCGTCGTGTCGGATCACACAGGTGGCATTGCCATGAATGCCCATCTTTTCTTCCAGGCCGTCGCAATAGACGCTGTTGCGCACGCCCGGCTTGCCGTCAGCATCGAGGATGAACTTGGGCACGATGAACAGGGAAATGCCCCGTACGCCCGCCGGGGCCCCCTCAACTCGCGCCAGCACGAGGTGGACGATATTCTCCGCCAGGTCGTGCTCACCACCGGAGATCCAGATCTTGGTTCCGGAAATCTTGTAACTGCCATCGGCCTGGGGCACCGCCTTGGTGCGCAATAGTCCCAGGTCCGTGCCGCATTGCGGCTCGGTGAGGTTCATCGTCCCGCCCCAGTTTCCTGAGGCCAAGTGGGGTAGATAGAGATCTTTCTGGGCATCAGACCCGCCATTGCGGATCGCCGAATAACAACCGTGGGTCAGGCCCGGATACATGGAAAACGCCATGTTGGCTGACGAGCTCATCTCCGAGAACGACAGGTTCACCACATGGGGCAAGCCCTGACCCCCGTAGGCCGGATCAGACCCCAGGCCCGGCCAGCCGCCCTCGACCAACAACCTATAGGCTTCCTTAAATCCCTTCGGGGTCGTGACGCTGTGGTCGGGATGCCAGGTGCAGCCCTGCTTGTCGCCCACCGCGTTCAGCGGAGCCAGAACCTCCGCGCAGAACTTTCCAGCCTCAATGATGATCTGATCGACCACGTCCATGGCCGCGTCTTCAAACCCCGGCAGATTGGCGTAGCGCTCAATCTCCAGCACGTCGCGCAGGAGAAAGGCATGGTCTCTGACGGGGGGCTGGTAGGTCATATCCGCTCCGGCTCTAACTCTTTGAAACAGAGCCGGTAGCGACCAGCCCTATTTGGCGTGCTCGAGATCTCCGAGTCGCGACCGCAGCACCTGATCATAATCTGCCGCGCGGGGCAAAAGATCCGGACGCGTGGTCGCCAGATGTTTTTCCAACCGCTCGCAGGCCCCGACCAGTTCGGCGATCGCCCCGTCGATGTCCTGGCGTTGGAGTTCGAGCGCCACGATCCGCTCACGAAACTTACCCAGCGACTTGGCGTTTTGCGTCGCACCGCCGTCATCGACTTCATAGAGGTCGAGGATCTCGCCAATCTCAGCCAGCGCCAAGCCAACCCGCTTGCCGCGCAGGATCAGCTGAAGTCGGGCGCGGTCTTTGTAGGAATAGACCCGGTTCATGCCGTCGCGGGCCGGGGTCAGCAGGCCCTTGTCTTCATAGAAGCGCAGGGCGCGCGGCGTGCATTTGAATTCCAGACACAGCTGGCGAATGGTAAAGGTGCGCGCCGGGCGCCGCAGTTCCATGGGCATAAGATGTCCTCCCTAAAGGTCATTCCCATTGTTGCCCTAGGCGTAAACTGACCTTACGCGCACGTCAATATGATCATTGGTAACTTAGGAGTGATGGCGTGCCTAGCCTGGGCTATGTCGCCGCTGTTCATGACCCCTTGTCTTACTGGTCCTAGCCATCCGGGCAGGACAATGTCCTTAGCTTCCCCCACTTCGTGGCGGGAAGATATTAAGCCACCAACTCCCCAGCCAAGGCTCGCTCAATCAAAGCCACCGTGCGCGCCAAGCCAAAGATCGCTGCGAAGGTGCCAAACCTTGGCCCCTGGCTTTGACCAAGCAGCACCTCATAGAGCGCTTGAAACCAGGCGCGCAGGGGTTCGAACTCGGCGGCCTTGCCCGCCTCGAACACCGCGTTCTGGATCGTGTCGGCGTCGGCGTCGCTCGGCAAAGCCCTGAACCGCGCGGCCAAGTCTTCCATCGCCGCCCGCTCGCGATCATCCGGCGCGCGGAACTTTTTGGAGGGCTTCACGAAGTCCTCGTAATAGTTGATCGCGTAACCCGCCAACCGGTCCAATAGCGGCTCAGTTTCCGGCGTCGCGCCGGGCATATAGCTGCGGATGAAGCCCCAGAGGATGTCCTTGGTCGAGGCATCGGCCGCCGACACCAGGTTCAGCAACAGCGAAAAACTCAACGGCGAACCCTTGGCCGGCGGCTCCCCGCCATGCACATGCCAGGCGGGATTATCGATCCCCGGCGCATTGGTCCCCTCAGCGCGCGCCTTATTGAACGCGTCCAGCTGCTGCAGATACTCATCCGTCGCCTTGGGGATCACGTCGAAGAAGAGCCGTTTGGCCGACTTGGGCGACTGGTAATTGTAATAAGCGAGGCTCTCCGGCGCGCCGTAGCGCAGCCACTCTTCCATGGTCAGGCCATTGCCCTTGGTCTTGGATATTTTCTGGTTGTTCTCGTCCATGAACAGCTCGTAGTGGAACCCAGACGGCGGGGTTCCGCCCAGCACCTTACAGACCTGATTGGACAGCCGCACACTATCGATCAGGTCCTTGCCGCTCATCTCATAATCGACCTCCAGGGCGGTCCAGCGCATGGCCCAGTCTGGCCGCCACTGCATCTTGACGCCGCCGCCGGTGACCGGAACCTCGGTCAGTGTGCCGTCCTCGTCACGGAACACGATGGTGCCCCTATCCACGTGGCGCTCGAGGGTCGGCACCTGCAGTACCTTGCCGGACTTGGGGCTGATCGGCAGGAACGGCGAATAGGT
>JANPNB010000364.1:0-1748 GCA_031427275.1 Alphaproteobacteria bacterium
GATCGCCCGCCACGTCAGCGGCATTGCAATCTCGGTGAACGAGCCGAAGTCGGTTGAAGGTGTGATCAAGCAGGCGATCGATGCCGGCATCAAGGTCGTGACCTTTGATTCTGACAGCGCCGGCTCGGCCCGCAGCCTTTACATCGGCACGATCAACAAGCAGGCCGGCGTCACCATGGGCAACTCCATGGCTGAAAAGCTGGGCGGCAAGGGCAAAGTGGCGATCATCACCGGTCAGTTGGGTGCGTCCAACCTGAACGAGCGGATTGACGGCGTAAAAGAAGCGCTGGCAGCATTCCCGGATATCCAGATCGTCGCCACCGAAGGCACAGAGGATGATCTGGCCAAGGCAGTTTCGGTGACCGAAGCCATCCTGCGCGGCAATCCCGATCTGGCAGGCATCTTCGGGATGAGCCAAGTCGGAGGCCCGGCTGTTGCCAAGGTGATGGCGCAGCAGGAGTTTGCTGACCGCAAAGGGGCTGTTGCCGTGTTCGCCTTCGACGATCTGCCCGACACCATTCAGGGCGTGAAAGACGGCTATATCAACGGCATCATGGTGCAACGTCCTGTCACAATGGGCAAACTTGCCGTCGAACAGCTTGTTTCGCAGATCAAGGGCGAGGCTGCGGGCGGCAACATCGACACCGGCGTCACGGTTGTAAACGCAGACAACCTGGGCAGCTATACCAAGTAAGCGGTCCGTCTTGGGGGCAAGGCGCAGTCGACGCTTTGCCCCCATTTCTTCCTCTTCTGTAAGCCGAGGCGCGATGAGTCTTTTTCTGGAAATGCGCGGGATCACCAAGACCTTCCCCGGCGTCAAGGCGTTGGACCAGGTCGATCTGCTGCTGCTGCGCGGCGAGGTCCATGTGGTGGCTGGCGAAAACGGCGCTGGCAAAAGCACGCTGATGAAGATCATGACCGGGGTTTACAAGGCCGATCCGGGTGGCGTGATCAAGGTTGATGGTCAAGTGGTGACGATCAAGGATCCGGTGCACGCGCGGTCTTTGGGGATCAGCATCATTTACCAAGAGCTTGCGGTGGTGAACAACCTGACCGTGGCCGAGAATATCTATCTTGCCCGCGAACCGCTGAACGCCTTCGGCATGATCGATGTGCGCAAGATGAACGCCGATGCGGCGGCGGTGCTGGCCGAGTTGGAGATGAACCTGGACCCTAGCCGCATGGTCGGGGGCCTTAGCATCGGGCAAAAGCAGATGGTCGAGATTGCGCGCGCAATTTCCTATCGCTCGAAGCTGATCATCATGGATGAGCCCACTGCCTCGCTGAGCCATCACGAGGCAACGACGCTGATGCGGATGGTGAAAAAGCTGGCGGCGCAGAATATCGGCGTGGTCTACATCTCGCACCGGCTGGATGAGATCTTTGAAATCGGCGACCGGGTGACGGTGCTGCGCGATGGCATGACCGTTGACAGTCGCCCGATTGCCGAGATGACGCGCGAAATCCTGATCCGAAAGATGGTGGACCGCGACCTGTCACAGCTTTATGGCGAACACGCTTCGCACGCCAGCGACGAAGTCCTGCTGTCTGTCAAAAGTTTGGGCCTGAAACGACCGACGGTGCAGGGCGCACGGGTTTCGGACGTCAGCTTTGATCTGCACAAAGGCGAGGTTTTAGGCTTTTTCGGCCTGGTCGGGTCTGGCCGCACCGAGATCATGGAAATGATCTTCGGCAGCCGCGCCAGCGTGGGTACCATCTGCATCGACGGCAAGACCGTCAACATGCGC